>CANQSS010000004.1 GCA_947626545.1 uncultured Akkermansia sp.
ACTCTAGCATACTTTGAACTTCTTGGCACCCTTTTTTGTGCCAAGAACCTGTTGCATTTAATTTTGCAATCCACAATCGTACATCGTACATCGTAAATGCCTTGACTCCCGCATTATTTTATGCTCTAATCTTCCCGAATAGTTCTGGTTTCTATTCATCTTACTCTAAGTTTTGGCGCCCGCTGAGGTTGCACATTCAGCGGGCGTCTTTTTCTAGGGGGGAAAATCATGCGTTGACATCCGCACCCGCACACAGCTCCAAAACGCACTTCTCGCTCCAGCTCTGCCCTCCCCCGCGCAACGCGCACTATAATCCAAATCGTACATCGTACATCGAAGTTGACTCACTGGCACCGCCCTGCCCTGGTTGCTTCGGAGTCGCCCCACGACTCCTCACCCCTGCGGGGCAAAAGCTACGCTTTTGGCCAAACTGGCTTACAGCCGTCGCCAGTTTTCACCCTGCGGGCAGCGCATACGCGCTGTCCATACGCACTTACAGCCGTCGTGCGTGTTGTACATAGGCGCCGCCAGGCGCCTCCGGCTCGCGGAGAATCTTGCCTTCGTCCTTATTTTGTGCTACACTCCCCCCGCTCCCTTGTGCAAAATGGGGGCAAACCGAAATAATAGAAAAAAATATGAAGCGAAAACTTGTTCGCAGCATGCTGGCCGCGTTCTGGTGGTGCATTGCGCACCCGTGGTACGTGGAACAACTAGTGTATCTCGCATTCCTTGCCTGGTACCGCTTGTAGCATGCGGGCACCCGCCCCGGGGCTTCTTCGGAAGCCTCGGGGAAATGGGGCAAAAAAAAGTATTGACTCTCTCCGCATTTTTTGTTCTAATGAACTCGAGCTTCTTTTCGCTCGTTTTTTTTCTTACTTTATTTCGGTTTTGGCGCCCGCTGAAGTTGCACATTCAGCGGGCGTCTTTTTCTAGGGGGGAAAATCATGCGTTGACATCCGCACCCGCACGCAGCTCCAAAACGCACTTCTCGCTCCAGCTCTGCCCTCCCCCGCGCAACGCGCGCTATAATCCAAATCGTACGTCGTACATCCAACATCGTACATGAGCAGCTGCCTCGCAGCTGCTTGGGGCCGTCGTGCGTGTTGACTCACTGGCACCACCCTGCCAGTTCGCCCTTCGGGCAGCGCCTTCGCGCTGTCCATACGCACTTACCGCCCGCTAACGCGTGCGCCCTGAACGGGGCCGTCGTGCGTGTTGTACATAGGCAACCGCATTTTCTAATGCGGTTGCCCTGGGGCATGGCGATACTTGTTTGCAAATTAGATTGCCCTTGCAAACATGGAGGGAGATTATAGGGAGAATATGGGCAAGACTATTTCAGAACGGTTGGTAGAGTGGCTAGTGGAACAAGGGGTGGAACGCATCTATGGCATAGCAGGCGACAGTTTGAATCCGGTGCTGCAAGCTATCAGTCGGGAGCCCCGACTACGCTGGGTGCATGTACGGCATGAGGAAACGGCTGCCTTCGCAGCCTCAGCGGATGCACAAGTAAGCGGACGAGTTGCAGCGTGTTGCGGAAGCTGCGGTCCGGGCAATCTGCACCTCATCAACGGTCTTTACGATGCGCACCGCAGTGGCGCGCCTGTGTTTGCGCTTGCCTCCCACATCGCTACCACCAACATCGGCACCGATTATTTTCAGGAGACCCATCCCACCCATTTTTTTGCAGAGTGCACGCAGTTTCGCGAACTTATCACTTGCGCCGAGCATGTCGACCAAATCATGGGAGCAGCGCTGCGCAGCGCGATAAATGTCCCCGGTGTAGGAATGGTGGTACTGCCTGGAGATGCAGCAGCAGCGGAAGCAGCTCAAGCAGACCCCGTACAACCCTTTTCATTGCATTGTGCCCAGCTCACACCTTGTGAGCCGGAAGTGGCGCAGCTAGCCCGCTTAATCAACCGCTCTGCGCGAGTAACATTCCTTTGCGGCGCCGGGTGTCGGGGCGCGAGGGAGGAAATCATTGCGCTGGCGCGGCGTGTGGGAGCTCCCATTGCCTACACGTTGCGAGCAAAGGAAATATTGGAGGCGGATAACCCTCTCGCTGTAGGCATGACCGGACTCATTGGTTGGGGAGATGCAACGCGAGCGCTGCACGAGGCAGAATTGGTAGTGCTGTGGGGCACGGATTTTCCCTACCGCGCTTTCTTGCCAATGCACGGGCATGTGGTACAGGTAGATAACCGAGCAGAAGCGCTGGGGAGACGCGTTCCTATCTGTCTTGGTATCCACGCCGATGTAGCGCCAACGGCGCGGATGCTGCTGCCATTGGTACAGCAGGACCGTGGAGATGAATTTCTGGCTCGAAGCCTTTCTCGCCATGGCAAACAAATTTTACGTCTTCAATCGAGCATACGCTGCGTGGATGAGCAAGCTCCCATCCGTCCGGAATATCTAACGCGCATGGTAAGTGATTATGCCGAACCAGATGCAATTTTCACCGTGGATACAGGCACACCCGTCATCTGGGCATCACGGTACGTGCAAGCCCTGCTGCATAGGCGCATTATAGGTTCGTTTAAGCATGGCTCCATGGCCTGTGCTCTCGCGATGGCCGTGGGAGCCAAAGCCGCTTTTCCCTCACGACAGGTGATTGCCTTTTGCGGCGATGGCGGGCTGAGTATGCTGCCCGGCGACATGCTCACTTTGCTTCAAGAAAGACTCGCCGTGAAAATTCTCGTATTGAATAACTCAGCGCTCGACTTTGTAGCTTTGGAACAGGAACTCGCAGATATGCCCAACATGGGCACAGTTCTGCGTTGCACGGATTATGCAGCACTGGCGCGCGGCATGGGACTGGTCGCATCCCGCGTGGAATATCCTCCGGAACTTCCCGGGGCTGTACGATCATGGTTGTCGGCACAGGGGCCTGCTCTGCTGGATGTGGTAGTAGATTGTTCCGCGCTGGCACTACCACCGGACACCACCTTCATCCCCTCGCTCGATTTCGCTCACCATCCCCTGCCCCAGACAGACCCCGGTAAAGAATTGGACCCCGTACGACGAAGTATCGTACGCTAGGGTACAGATCATTTCTTCATGGAAAGAATGGCAAGCGCCATATCCGGAGCCTTAAAGGTAGAACTGCCGGCCACCAAGCAATCTGCACCGGCCTCACGACACTGTGCCGCCTGCGCCGGTCCGATTCCGCCATCCATCTGGATGAGAAAATGCAAGTCCCGACGCGCACGCTCATCCCTTAAAAAACGCACTTTGTCAAGCACCTCTGCCATGAAACTCTGCCCGCCGAATCCAGGCACGACACTCATGACCAGCACTAAATCCACTTCCTCTAAATAGGGTAACACGCGCTCCACAGACGTGGCGGGATTGACGGCCAATCCTGACTGTGCTCCCCCTTGGCGGATAGCACACAAAGTGGCATGCAAGTCCACAGCACCCTCACGCTCCACATGGATGCTGATGAGATTCATTCCCGCTTTTAGAAAGCGAGGCAGATAGTGATCTGGGGCATTAATCATAAGGTGGGCATCCAGGAAAGTCTCCGGCGGCACACTCTTACGGATGGCTGTGCAAATATCTGGCCCAAAAGAAATGTTGTCCACAAAAGCGCCATCCATCACATCCAGATGCAGCCAATCGGCACCCGCTGCCAGCGCTCGCTGAGCTTCATGCCCGATCTTTCGAAAATCACAGGCCAACATGGAAGGTGCAACCAACATGCTTTGGAGCATAGTGGAAGGAACCCGCATTGTCAAGTCCGGTCTCGTCTGACGAGGGCAAACCACATCCGACCTAAGAAAAAACACCCCCAATGGTAGGCAACGGCATATCATATAGCATAAGTTGTTGGTTATTTACGATTTACGATTTACGATTTACGATTTGGCCAAGCCATGGACGTAGCTTTGCATTAATCCGGAACTTTCGAACCAACCACCCGTCATACTTCACCCTCCCCCTCCGCTAAAGCTTCGCATAGCCCGCGCCTTTGGCGCGCTATAATCCAAATCGTACATCGTACGTCGAAAGTTGACTCACCGCCGCCCCATCGGCCTGGTTGCTTCGGAGTCGCCTCACGACTCCTCACCCCTTCGGGGCAAAAGCTGCGCTTTTGGCCAAACTGGCTTACAGCCGTCGCCAGTTTTCACCCTTCGGGCAGCGCCTTCGCGCTGTCCATACGCACTTACCGCCCGCTAACGCGTGCGCCCTCATCGGGGCCGTCGTGCGTGTTGTACATGGGCAAGCGCATTTTCTAATGCGGTTGCCTTGGCTTGCTATGCACGCAAATCGGTGATACAATGTCGAGTATGAGAACATGGGTGAGTATGGGTATGGCAATGTTGACGCTTGTGAGCTGCCAGCAAACGCCGCCGTCGATGGATACCCCTGTCGGGGAAGATGCCATCGCTGAAAAGCCAGCCAATTATCAGGCTTTGCCAGGGCAGGCAGCTACTTCCACCACGCCATCGGATACAACCACTGCCTTCGATTTTGCCGCAGCTTCCTACGCATCATCTTCCGCACTAAAACCTGACACAGCAAACAGCCATCCGTCAGTCCCGCACGTGGCACCACCCGCGCTTCCGCAGCAATTTCAGATACCGGATAAAATTCCTGCACCTCCCCCCATTCCGGATCCCCGTCCCGTGAATGACATACCCCTGTCCACCAGTCCTGTCCCCTCCCCGACGGCTGCTAGCGGTTCGGCAGGTATAAGCGCGGCCACGGCAAGATCCAACTCGGCGGGCTATGCAGTACAGGTGACTAATGGGACAAGTGGGCGCCTCTTTGTGGAAGTGCAGGATGACTCGGGCAACATCTTTCCCTTCGGCTCCATGTACGCCGGACAACGAATCGCCTCGAGTCCCCAGGAACTCCGTCCCATCAGTGGTCAGTTGCAAGTGGTTATACGAGATCCAGATCAGGCTGGTGCGCCAGAACTGCGGCGCTATCGAGTAACCCCTCCACCCAATTACGAAGGGCATACCTTGGGGGTGACTATCCTGCCGGGTGGTCGCTACCGGGCTTCGCTGGACGGCAAAGTGTACTTCCGGTCAACGGAGCCACAGCCGGTCCAGCCTGCGCAGCTCATACGCTAACAGCAGCAAAAGCACCTTTTGGACAAACTGGCCACGAGCATCTTCTCTGGGCTCATTCACTCCATTCCTCGTGCGTTTCCCATGGATGAAGAAGGTAAGCCAGCAAGACGGCAAACTTCGCCAAGTTCGCGCGCAACGCGCCGAATTCCGCAATCGTCCATCGTACATAGGCAACCGCATTTTCTAATGCGGTTGCCCTCACACGTGTCCCAATAAAATTTTCGCATGTCCATTCAACCCATTCCTCATGCGTTTCCGACAGACAAAGGAAGTAAGCTCGACAAGATGTCAAACCATTGACGATCCGGCATAGCAGTGAACCCGGCATAGCGTAGCACCAGTTGCTTTCCTCCTATCAACGCATCATCATTTCAGGATTTCCGCTATGCACCAGCTCGGCGATCTCGCGCGTAGCGCGCTAGCATTCAAATCGTAAATTGACTCACCGCCGCCCCATCGGCCTGGTTGCTTCGGAGTCGCCTCACGACTCCTCACCCCTGCGGGGCAAAAGCTGTGCTTTTGGCCAAACTGGCTTACAGCCGTCGCCAGTTTTCACCCCTGCGGGGCAGCGCATACGCGCTGTCCATACGCACTTACAGCCGTCGTGCGTGTTGTAAATCGTAAATGCCCAACGGATTATACTGCATGATGTGCCGTTGACTACCTATTTGGATCGCTTTTTCTTGGGACGGATGTGAGTCTTGCCATGGCCGGCATTCTATGGTATGCTTGCGCGCATGAAATACACGGAGAAACTTGCTGCACGCATCCGTGCCACGCACTCAGCCCTGTGTATCGGGCTAGACCCGCGCCCGGAAGGTGAAAACACGAAGGACATAGGAATGTGGCTGCGCCAAGTCGTGCAGGAAACCTCCCCGTACGCGGCAGCTTTTAAGCCCAACATCGCCTACTTTGAGGCCATGGGACCTCAGGGTATCCAGATGCTTGTTGATTTACTGCCGGAAATTCCCGCCGACATCCCTGTGATCCTGGATGCTAAACGCGGTGATATCGGCGAAACGCAAAAGTACTACGCCAAGGCCTATTTTGAACGAATGCAAGTGGATGCCGTCACTCTCAACCCTTTCATGGGCTACGATATCTTGGCACCCTTTCTGAATACCCCAGGCAAGGGAATCTATCTGCTCGCGGTCACTTCCAATGGTGGCGCAGCAGATATCGAGCGTCAGCGTCTGCGTGACGGACGCAAGGTGTACCAGCTAGTGGGAGACATGGTGGAGCGAGCGCGACGAGAAGGGGCGGTAAGCGAGGTTGGTCTTGTTGTGGGACTCACGAATGCGGATGAACGTCTGTTCTCGGAGTTGCCGGACGCACCGCTTCTCATTCCGGGACTTGGAGCACAAGGTGGTGAGCTGAGCACGTTGAGCGGTTCAACGCGCACATCCCCCGCGCTCATCAACGTATCACGTGGTATCCTCTACAAAAATTTGGAGATGAGCTACGCAGACAGAGCAAAAATGTACGCTGAGCAAATTCGCCAGGCTCTCGCTTTGTAATCCCACCGCCGGCATGAAACAATACCTTCAATTGTTGGACGACGTGTTGACACATGGCGTGGAGCGCCGTGACCGTACCGGAACTGGAACAATTGGGGTTTTTGGCCGCCAAGCGCGCTTTGACCTGCGCGAGGGCTTCCCATGCCTCACTACGAAAAAGCTTCATTTACGTTCCATTATCCACGAGCTGCTCTGGTTCTTGATGGGCAGCACCAACATACGCTATCTGCACGAGAACGGCGTGACCATTTGGGACGAGTGGGCGGATGAAAACGGCGACCTCGGTCCGGTATACGGTTCGCAGTGGCGCAAATGGCCTGATGGCAAGGGTGGCAGCATCGACCAGATTGAGAAGCTAATCTGTGGATTGAAAGAAAACCCCTGGAGCCGCCGTCATATCGTCAGCGCATGGAATGTGGCGGAAGTAAACCAAATGGCGTTGCCCCCTTGCCACTGTCTGTTTCAATTTTTTGTGACACCGGCTTCAGAACCGAACAAACCGCATGGTTTAAGCCTGCAGCTCTACCAACGTAGCTGCGATCTATTCTTGGGGGTACCTTTCAACATAGCGAGCTACGCATTGCTGCTCATGATGACTTCGCAGGTATGTGGCTACGAGGCGCGAGAGTTCATCCATACGTACGGAGATTTGCATCTGTACCTGAATCATATCGACCAAGCGCGGTTACAACTTACCCGAGAACCCAGGCCGCTTCCTACCATGCGTATCAACCCGGCTGTCACTACCATTGACAACTTTCATTACGAGGATTTCTCTCTCGAAAACTACAACCCGCACCCACACATTAAAGCCCCTATTTCTGTATGAAATATACCCTCACCGGAGTGGTTGCCATGGATGATAACCGCGCTATTGGGTACCAGGGCGCTCTCCCTTGGCGTCTTGTGGAGGATCTGCGCCTCTTCAAACGGATCACCATGGGGCACCCCATCCTGATGGGGAGGATAACTCACGAGAGTATGGGACGCCTGCTGCCCGGGCGACAAAACATTGTGCTTACCCGATCCTCCTCCTATTGTGCGGCAGAAGGCGCCGTCGTCATTCACTCTCTCGCTCAGTTGGAGCATGTCAAGCTGCAGGATCCGGAAGTCATGGTCATAGGTGGAGCGCAAATATATGGCATGCTGCTGTCAAAGCTCGATAAACTACACGTTTCGCATATACACGGCACCCACGAAGCGGATACGTTTTTCCCGCCCTTTTCGGAGCAATTCCCACATGTGTCAGAAGGGGAGGAATACGAAGGATTCACCTTCCGCACTTACTCACGCTGACTGCTGTCAACCCGCGCTGTACGATGCCAGCGCCCGGCTAAATGGGAGCATACCATAAGCTGAACCTGGTGAAACACCATGAGCGGGAGTAGCAGGTTGTTGTCCAATTCTCCAAAAATAGCCAGCATCATGGGTGCTCCTACGGCCAAACTTTTCTTCGAACCGCAGAAGAGGATCGTGATACTATCCGCACGTTCAAAATGCAGCAAATGGCATGTCCCCCAGATGATGAACTGTATCACTGCCAGTAGAATCAGCGAGGCAGCGATAAGCCCCGCTAGCTGCGTCCATGAAAGCTGTGCCCAGTAGCCTTGCGCCGTAGCGGACGAGAACGAGGTATACACCACCAACCAAATAGTAAGTCGGTCATTTGTAGAAATGAGTGAACGGTGGTTATCGGCCCATGCTTTCAGAAAACGCTGCAATGCCTGACCCAGTGCGAAAGGCAGAAGAATTTGGTAGCTGATAGTAAGTACGGTATCCAGCCCCACGCGCGAGCCCTGCACATGATCCATAGAAAAAAGCAACCCAACCAGCAGAGGTGTGAGCACCACCCCCAAAAGACTAGAAATCGAAGCCGAACACACCGCTGCTGGCACATTACCTCCTGCTATGGAAGTAAATGCGATACTACTCTGTACCGTAGATGGCAAACACGCCACATACAACACTCCCGAGAACAAGGTAGCGCCCACGAGAGCTTCCAACACTCCACGCCCCAACCACACCACCACCGGAAAAAGCACAAAGGTGGAAAGAAGAACCATGCTCTGCAAGCGCCAGTGTAAGATACCATCTACCACCGAACGACGCGACAATTTTACCCCGTACAGGAAGAAAAGCAGCACGATGGCCGCTTGGGTGAGCCAACCAAAACCTGTCGCTATCATCCCGCGACATGGAACAAGCAAACCCAGTAATATGCTCAGGATGATGCCGGCGGTAAAGGCATCCGGAAGAAGGATGCTATGTTTGGCGCCGCGGACCATGAACTATTTTCGGGGAGGGAATTCGTACGTGATTCGCCCTGAAGTCTCATTAAACACGAGATACGCCTCAAACTTACGGCCGCTCTTTCGACTCACAAAATCCTTGATTAGTTTGGTCTTTCCCTTGCTGAGCAACTCGCTCACCAGCCCAGCATCCAGCGTCACTCCGCACATCTCGCGCACAATGACCAGCGGCCTGCGGTTCTTACCCACCGTCACACCCTCCACAAGCCAACCATCTTTTGTCTCAAGCAACTGATGCTCGCCTTTGCCCTTCACCACGACAGGACCATGCTTAACAGCACCGTCCAAATCAAGCTCGACGGATCCCCTGACGCCAGAGTTTTTCTCTCCTTTGGTACCTTTGGTATCAGCCTTTTCGCGAGGAGGAAACTCAAAGCCCACGCCGCCCTTGACTTCATCGAGCTTCAGGAAAGCTTCAAAGGATCTGTGAGTACGCTGGGAAACGAAACCTGAGATGAGCTCACTCTTTCCCTTTTCAAGCACGCGAAGAATGGTCTCCTTCTCCAGTTGTTTACCCAAAATCACGCGTGAAGCGCTAAAGCCTTTCTTGCCGCTACCAGCACGAGTGAAGTCCGGTATAATCCACTGTTTCTCGTTTTCGAATAACTCCAGAGAGCCACGATCCTGGACTTTCACAAAACCAAGACTATGCTGGTCCGTCTGAGTCGTTTTTTCGTCATTCTTGTCGTCGTTGTCAAAGTATAATTCAGCTTTCCAGGATGTCTTGGCAGTTTCCGGTTTCACCAGTACCAGTCCCGCGCGAAAACTCTTGCCAAAACGCGAGCGGAATCCATCCATCACCGGTAAACGACCATCGCGGATGAGCTGAGTGAACTGTTCATCGCTTAAACTGAGTCCAGCGTGGGTGCGGCGAATATGAAACTTGCAATGTTTGCAACTCACTGAATCTACGCGACTCTCCAATCCTTTCTTACCGCACTCGGGACAGGCAATAGCAAGATCATCATGTTTTCCCTCGCGCATGTAATCACGCACGGCAGATACGATCTCCGTGGTGTATTCGCGTATGTCTTGCATGAAGGTGGCGCGCTTCAGTTTGCCACTCTCCATCTGCTTGAGTCGATACTCCCACTCGCCGGTAAGTTCGGGACTGGAAAGTGTACTCAAACCTATCTTCTCCAGGAGGTCGATGAGATCCATGCCGTGACGAGTAGCCACAAGCTCCTTCCCATCACGGGCAATGTACTCCTGAGCCAGTAAACCTTCAATGATAGATGCACGCGTGGCGGGCGTACCCAAACCACGCTCTTTCATAGCAGACGCCAGTTCATCATCCTCCACCAGCTTGCCCGCATTTTCCATGGCAGTAAGCAGAGTCGCTTCCGTATAAGCAGCGGGTGGCTTCGTGGTATCTTCAACCGCTTCCACAGCGCAAGCCTGCACCTTTTCACCTGGTTCGACGCGGCATAGTTCATCTTTCTTTTTGCGCTCGCTGGTGTAAAGTGCTCGCCACCCCGCAACGAGCAACACTCGTCCATGGGCGTAAAAGCAATCCTCGCCTGCCTTGGTGGAAATGACAGTGAAACGTTCCGTATCCTCATACTCCGCATTCGGCATAAAAACACCAAGAAAGCGCTGCACCACCAAATTGAAAATGCGAGCGGCATCTCCACTCAGATTCACAAACTTGCCGGTGGGGATAATGGCAAAGTGATCACTCACCTTTGAGCTGTCAAACACACGCCGCGTTGGGTGAATACCGTGAGCATTCAGGATGCCTTGCGCGTGCTGCGCGTACTCCGGCATGTGGTCAGCTATCCCCTGGATTGTACGCGTCACCACGCCAAGGTAATCATTCGGCAAAAATTTGGAATCCGTACGCGGGTAGGTAAGTACTTTGTGCTTTTCATAGCACTCCTGAGCCAGTTGCAGTGTGCGGCTCGCCGAAAATCCAAAGCGATTGCTTGCCTCCTTTTGCAGGGAGGTAAGATCGAAAAGTAAGGGCGCAGGCATGCTCACGGGCTTGCGCTTTTCCTCCACAACACCAGTCTTTCCCCTGCAACGCTCCGCCACAGACGCAGCCTCTTCCGCATTCCACAAGCGTTCGCGGGAACGCTGGGGCGCCTTTTCATCACGTTTGAAATCTCTGTCAATCCACTTGGCCCCATAACTGCCACTCGCGGCGTCAAATGTGGCGTGTACCTCGTAGTAAACCTCAGGCGTGAAGGCCAGCACCTCCTTTTGCCGTGCCGCGAGTATAGCAAGTGTCGGTGTTTGCACGCGACCAGTCGGAGTGACATGGAAGCCACCGGCACCGGACTGCATGACGGTGAGGGCGCGCGTGCTGTTGAGCCCCACCAGCCAATCAGCCTCAGATCGACACACCGCCGCATCCGCCAAATGAAGCATTTCCTCATTGCTCTTCAGTTTCTGCCAAGCCTCCATGATGGCATCATCCGTCATACTCTGCATCCACAAACGGAAAAGAGGTTTTTTGATGCCGCCGAACCGTATGATGTTGCGAAAAATGAGCTCACCCTCGCGTCCGGCATCGCATGCGTTCACCAGTGATTCTACCTCCTTACTGCGGGCTAATTTCAATACCTTGCGCAATCTGTCCGCTGACCTGGCGATGGGTTCCAGCTCCATTACCTCCGGCATCACGGGCAGATACTCCATCTTCCACGGCAAACTCTTTCCATCTTTGGTCTGCGGTTTCTTTTGTTCAACCAAATGCCCCACTGCAGAGGTGATGATGAGCTTCTCATTTGAAAAACCTCCTGCTGCCTCATCCTTTTTAAACTTCCCGTATTTCTTCCCAAGCACCCGCGCTAAATCTGACGCCACGCTCGGCTTCTCTGCGATGATGAGTTGTTTTGCCATATGTAAAGTTCGAAAAGCTTCCCTACAGGAAACCCCATTCACTTCGACTCGTCAAGTTTCAAGTGTGGCATAACAAGGTTATCCTCTGCTGCTTCTCTATCTCCTCACTCAAATTATTCACCTCCTCCTCCCTCAGTTGCTTCAGCGCCCTCCCATACCTCCCACGCCTCCCGCGTCACCTGACTCCCCTCTACAACCGGTTGCGACTTCTCCCTCTCATGTTCCTCAATCGCACGCTCGTTCTCTTCCGCCGTCCGCTGTGCTTGTCCTACCCCCGGCATCGGGTTGCCCACTGCACTCGCCACCGCCGCCTGCCTCGCCTGAGCCACCGCGCTCGCCACCTCATCCACAGCCTCCAGCCGCGCCCGTGAAAAAGCCGTCTGCACCGGCACACCCACCCACGCCGCTGCCTGCTCCCCCAAATCTGAGAGCGTGATAAGAGCGTCTTAAGTTCATGAGCTATTTTGTCGGGACAGATGTATACACACCGAATATATGCCACAATACCAGATCTCACGCTTCCCCATAAAGCGTAAACCCAGTGCACTCACGAATGGTGATTGGCAGCAACTCTCCTACCCTGGCAGCGCCGCGTTCAATAATGACGGGTTTATTCTGCGAAGTGCGCCCCTGCAAGCGGCTGGAGTTCGTCTTGCTGGGACCATCCACAAGAATCTCTTGTCGAGTGCCTACAAGTGCCATATTGCGTGCAATAGCAATGCGATTCACCGTGTCAAGCAAGTCATGATTTCGAGCTTCCTTTTCGCGCAGACATACTTGTCCCGGCATATCTGCCGCAGGCGTGCCCCTCCGCGGAGAATATTGAAAAATGAAAGCATTATCGAACTTAATATGCTCCACCGCAGCTTTAGTAAGCAGGTAGTCCTCCTCGGTCTCACCAGGAAAACCCACGATGATATCTGTGGTGATGGCGAGGTCGGGTCGAGCGGCTCGCATTGCCTCACATAGTTCTACATATTTTTGCTGCCGATAGGGACGTCGCATCAGCTGCAGGATACGATCGCTACCGCTCTGCATGGGAAAATGAATGTGGCTGCAAAGTTTCGGCAGATAGGAAAAAGCACGCACTAAATCCTCACGAAAGCCAATGGGGTGCGGGGAGGTGAAACGTATGCGTTCCAGACCCGTCACCTCATGCACTGCCTCCAACAGCCGCACAAACCCCCCGCGTCCATCTATTACAGGCTCCTCGCGCCCGTAGCGGTTCACAATTTGTCCGAGCAAAGTAACTTCCTTCACCCCACTATCAACCAATCGACGCACCTCATCCAGAATATCTGCCGCTGATCGACTGCGCTCTGCCCCGCGCGTGAAAGGTACAATGCAGTACGAGCAGCGCATCTCGCACCCCTGCATAATGGACACATAAGCGGAGCAAGATGTGCGCAGCGGCAGGTGGTCACGAATGCGGCTATGAGCATCCGGTAAATCTTCTACCTCGCACAATTGCGCTCCCCTGCGCAGAATGGGGTGAGAGACGGAGGCCAACCGCTGTTTGAGCAGCCCATCGCAGAGCTGGAAAACCCGATGGTAACAATGCGTGCCGGTCACTACATCCAGTCGCGGCACTGCATCAAAAAGCTCTCGTGCTTTGCTTTGCGCCATGCAACCCATAAAACCGAAAACTACCCAAGGACGTTCCCCTGACTGAGAACAAAGCATGCCCATCTTTCCCAAAGCCTTCAGTTCCGCCTTCTCCCGCACAGAACAGGTGTTGATAAGCACGACATCTGCCCCCGCCTCGGATTCTGCGAGACTGTATCCGCCAGCCAAAAATGTAGCGGCCACCTGTTCCGAGTCACGCTCGTTCATTTGGCAGCCGTAAGTCTTGATATATACAGAGGGCATAGATTCAACATTCGTAAACAGTGGGATCCGTCACACCGGCAATAGCAAAGGCCTCGCGGCGCTCCCGGCACGTACCGCAGCGCCCGCAATGCTTCTCTCCCCCGCAGTAGCAGGAATAGGTCTGTGAAAAATCGACATTCAGTTGGGCTCCAAGCTCCACAATCTGGATCTTGCTCATTGCAATAAAGGGACGCAACAGCTGCACCCCCTCATAGCTTCCTTGTTTCATAGCCTGTTCCATGGCGCGCATAAACGGCTCCCGACAGTCCGGGTAGATAGCGTGGTCGCCCGCATGAGCAGCTATCACCACTCCCTTAGCTCCCCGACTCTCCGCTATACCTGCAGCAACGGAAAGGAATATGCCATTACGAAACGGTACCACTGTGGCTCGCATATTTTCCTCCCCATAATCACCACTCGGTATTGCCGCAGCACCGCTCAGTAACGCGCTGGACAAATGAGCCGCCAGAGGTGAAATATCTACCACGCAATGTGGTATGCCGAGTGCGCGCGCCTGGTACTCCGCGCATGCCAACTCTCGCTCTTCGTGATTGCTACCGTAACGGAAGGAGAGAGCTGCCAATGGTTCATGCTCGCGACATGCCCAGTGCAGTGCAGTCGTCGAATCCACACCACCGGAAAGAAGAACAAGGCATTTCATAGGTCAGTTCGAGGTATCAAGCGGGTCGATTTTCAGGACGATGCTCCGCCGTGGTGGTAAGCCGAATGCCGCCGCGCGGCGAAAAACGACCTACCACACGCATCCAGCTCGGCTGCACCGCCGCCACCAAATCATCTAAGATTCGATTCACTACTTGCTCGTTGAAAGCTGGATAATTGCGGAAGGAAACGAGGTAATACTTTAAACTTTTGGTCTCCACCACACGCTCTGCTGGCACATAGGAGATGCTCAAAACGCAGCTGTCCGGCTGACCCGTCACCGGACAGAGGGAAGAGAACTCCTCTGTCTCCAGGGTTACTACGTATGGGCGCTGTGGGCTACGATTCGGGAAGGTCTCCAACTTCGCCTCATCCGGCGAATGAAAAAACTCACTGTGCTTACCAAGCAAGGAAAGTTCTTGTTTCTGATTCATGACGGTTCAGAGTTTGATAAGTTGATATGAATCGCGTCCATCTTTCATCCCCCAACCGAGCTCCGTCAAACGCGCCCGCAGAGCATCTGCTCTCGCCCAATCTTTGGCCAAGCGCGCCTGCCAGCGCTCCTGAGCCACCGCCTGCACCTCTGCCGGCGCCTCGGGTTGCTCCTCCTCCGCTGGTGGTAAAATCAGCCCTAGCGCCTCTACGATAAAACGAAGTGCAAGACGCGCCTCGTGAGCCGCCTCCTGACTCAATTCGGCGGGATTCAAACCATGCAATGCACTAAAGGTATGACCCAATGCCTCCGGCGTATTCAGGTCATCCAGAAGGCTTTGCCATGCAGGAGCAAACACGCCTAAATTTGGCGTTTTTTTCACCAACTCTCGGTAGGTGGGTACCACCTTGTCCCCCGCTTTTTCAGCCAGCACGGCATCAGCACGACTCAGCTTGCGCAGGGCAGAGGCCGCATCTTTCAAGCCCATCAAGGTGAAGTTAAGCGGGCGTCGGTAGTATGCCCCGGCCAGCACATAGCGCAAAGCCGATGGCTGGTGCCCCAGCTTTACCAGATCGTCCAGCGTGTACATGTTGCCGAGGCTTTTGCTCATCTTGGCGCCATCCACCAGCAGGTGGGTCACATGGAACCAGTGTCGCGCAAAATCCCCGCCGCATGCGCAACGGCTCTGCGCTATTTCATTTTCGTGGTGCGGGAAAATGAGATCAACCCCGCCCGAATGTAGGTCAAACGTATCACCCAAGTATTTATGGCTCATGGCTGAACACTCCAAGTGCCAGCCAGGGCGCCCTTCCCCCCATGGGGAAGCCCAGTAATTCTCGCCATCTTCCGGGCGACGCGCCTTCCATAGTACAAAATCAGCCACGCTGTCCTTAGTGTACTCATCTGTATCTGCGCGGGTCTGCGCCGTCTTACCTAAGTCCAGAGATTGAGCATCCAAATGTGCTAATTTGCCGTATTCGGGATACGAGGAAATGCGAAAATACACCGAGCCATCCTCGCTGCAATAAGCATGACCGGAGTCGACGAGCTTTTGCACGATCTCGATTTGCTCCGCTATGTGCCCCACGGCGCTCGGCTCCACGTGCGGTGTCAAACAGTTGAGTGCTTGACAATCATCGTGAAACTTCTGCGTCCACCTTTTTGTGTACTCCGACAACGGCACACCCTGCTCCTGCGAATTACGTATCGTTTTGTCATCCACATCAGTGATGTTACGCACGTGCTTGGTGCGCAGACCTGAAAGCTCTGCCACGCGCCGGAAAACATCCTGCGCCACAAAGGTGCGAAAATTACCGATGTGCGCTGCCGCATACACTGTGGGTCCGCAACAATAAAAACGCAGAGTTTTTCCGTCCTGCGCTTTCACTTCGCGAAGCTCCCTTGTGTACGTGTCGAATAACTGGAACATGGCGCGCTATTATGCGCGATGCTCCCCGCCCTGTCAAGCTTGACATTCTCCACGGGAAAAGCTACCATGAGGTCATGGAAACTCTGATTACTCGCGGTATTGTCAACTCCTACTTTGAAAAAATCAACCGCAGTTTGCAACTGGATGCTGCCATCGTAGGCGGTGGACCGTCCGGCATTGTGGCAGCATATTATCTGGCTAAAGCAGGTCACAAAGTAGCGCTACTGGACCGCAAATTAGCACCTGGCGGCGGTATGTGGGGCGGGGCAATGATGTTCAATGAAATTGTGGTGCAAAAAGAAGCCAAGCCTATCTTGGATGACCTGCAGCTCCAGTATCGCGAATACGAACGGGACACCTGTCTGCTGGATTCTGTTCATGCCACGGCCGGCTTGCTCTACCGCGCCACAGAGGTCGGTGCGCTCATCTTCAACTGCTACTCCGTAGAAGATGTGGTGTATAAGCAAGGTCGGGTAGGTGGTGTGGTGGTAAACTGGACACCGGTGTTGTTGCAGCACATGCATGTGGATCCGCTTACTTTCACAGCCAAAACCGTGTTGGATGCCACTGGTCACGACTGCGAAATTGCCCGTACTGTGGCTCGCAAGAATGGCGTATCTCTGTGCACTCAAACCGGTGGTGTCATCGGTGAAATGAGCATGGATGCCGCCGAGGGTGAGCGCACCACCATCGAAAACACCAAAGAAATCTACCCCGGACTCTTTGTCTCCGGCATGGCTGCAAACGGCGTGAGCGGCAGTTTCCGCATGGGTCCAATCTTCGGAGGTATGCTGATGAGCGGTAAGAAGGCTGCCGAGCTTATGCATGCCTCTATATGTGCTCAGCAGGGTTGATATCCCTACAAATCCCGAAGATCCGCTATCCACTCACCTGCATTATGGTAACGCTCCTCAATAGCTGGGCGAGCAGCTTTGTCGATGCTCTTTAGCAGGCGCTCGTCGTAGATGGCGCGCAGTCGCTCATTGGTAGCGAGTGGGTCAGCCATATCGTACAACTCACGCTGCCGACCATCCGGCAGGCACGTGGATGTCATGATGTAATACAAAGTGGCACCAAAAGCGTATAGATCAGTCCACGCGCCCATGTTACCGCCATCCTTGCCCTGCTCCGGCGGACTAAAGCCCAAAGACTCCACTACGCCGGGATCAGCGTCGCCATATTCCTCACGTGCAGCGCCAAAGTCGATGAGCACAGGCAGCCCTTTCATATTGATGAGTATGTTGTCCGGCTTAATATCTCGGTGCAACACCTCTCGTTTGTGCAAGTAGTCCAGAGCATCAAGCATCCGTACCATCATGCCCACCATGGCTTCCTGAGGTATATCGCGGTTATGATTGCGGTAATCATTGGCTACATCTGCCAGCGATTTTCCCTCAATAAATTCCGTCACATAGTATGCTGTACGATGCGCGTTGAAGAATGAATACACCTTAGCGATATTTGGGTGACGAAGCGAGGCAAGCAGGCGCGCCTCACGAAGAAAATTATTGTGAGCCCAGTCGAAGGTTTCCTGTCCCTCCGGGGCAATGAGTACCACATCCAGTGTCCCAGATTGTCGGTGGCAGAGCGCATCTGGAAAGTTTTCTTTGAGTACTACTCTCCGTTCCAACGTTTGCTCCTCTGCCAGGTATGTCACCCCAAAACCTCCCGCGCCCAGTGTACGTAACACCCGATAACCATGCAATACGTGTCCGTCTGGCAATTCTTTCGGCGCCACATCGCACTCTACATCCGCACCATCCGTTGGAAGTGTGCAGTGCATATCATCGAGAATATTGCTCAGAAAATTATCCGGAGGTGTCATGGTCACAGTAATGATAAAGGTATAATTAAGGTCGGTGGTAACCGGGAGCGGAAAGAGCAAGGCGACGGCAAAACGCATAATCAACCCCACCGCCAGCAAGGGTTGGGATAGCACGCAAAGCTACGATCCGTTGTGGTGCGTACTGGGAAGGAATACGCTCGTTCACAATGGCGTAGCGCAAAGTAATCACATCATGCGGGCCAACTACCTTATGCAGCGTGGAAAGCAGAACCACCTGCTCTCCACGGCCATCAGACGTAGGAATGCCGACTACGGCGATGCGCGGTTCAGCGATCGTACGTGGAATGGAGAGAATGCCGGCGAGTATCTCCTCCACTCGGGCATGAGAAATAAGCTCACCCTCAACGTAGGAAAAGCGTTCTCGCGGACCACCTACAGCGAGTAGACCGTCTGCGCGGATGCAACCGATATCACCCGTGCAAACCCAGCGATTGGTAGATGCGTCCGGCGAAGGCATTCCCTCTTGCACAAAGCCGGAAAAAAGCGGTTCCCCCTTTACCCAAACCAATCCCGCTTCTCCGGTGCCAAGCGGCACATCGGGCTGGAGGTGACTCGTCACGCGCACGGCAAGCCCCGGCATCACCATACCCACGGTACCCGGTGCCCCACTAGGAATTACATGAGGGCTGGTTCCCTTGCCAACGGGCTGTGGCGGCATGCTGCACGCCACCGGCATAGCACACTCAGGCGGCATGTAGCACTCGCAGAGCACAATTTTGTGGTCGTGGTAAGCTTGCTGTGCTACCGCCATGGGTACACGCCCGGCCACCAAGATGTGACCGCCTTCAACAAAATTGCCCGTGCGCGCTGCCTCCAATATGCCGGGTACCTGGCGTGGCTCTAATATCAGCATAGCTGGACCATACTTATGCGCAAGATTGCAAATACGCTTGGCCGCGTACGGTTCCGGATAGGTGATAATATCCTGCCCGCTTAACAGGGGATATACCAACCCGAGTGTAAGCCCAGTCCTGTAGTAGAATGGTAGAGAGCTGATCACACGCCCGCCGGCCTGTATACCCAACCTCGAAACAGCAAGCCGATAGCCTACCATCACAGCGCGGTGGCTAAGCAGTACTCCTCGCACTCCTGTCCCCTCCTCCGGCAGAGAAAAAGCCGTAAGAGCCTCGTCATGCACAGTACTGACAGGCATATCCATCCATGATGCTAGGCGACGACGTCCTAATCGACCCACCAAGTATTCTTTGACGAGTTGGAAGGATATGCTTGATGCTGTTAGTAACTCCTCAATTAAGAGAATATCCCGAGAAGGCGGCCAAGGAAAATCCGGCTGCTTTTGCATGAAATTGCTTCCCGTGATGAAACGAGTAAGCTCCGCCTGTTCCGCGACACTGCGAAATGTGGATTCCGAGTAGTTGTAATCAATGTTAACAGGAGAAATGCCCGCAAGCATGCACGCCACATTGGCAATGATACTCAATCGTCCCGGAGGCAAAATGATCCCCATGCGCCGTTCAATGGTGTTCTTGCGTAACCGACGCGCCAAAGGCGCCGCAAGAGTCAACAACCGGCGATAACTCATCTTCTGCTCATTTACCCCATCAATGATAACGGCATGCGGGTGGTTGGTAAGACTGCGCAGTAAACCAGCCGCAAGCGTCTCTTCTGGCAGAGGAGGCACGGTACCCACACAATTGGAGGCCTCCACCGCCCACGCAGCCACCAGCTGCTCTGCAGGCTCATCCCCGGGGATAAAGGTAGGGAGAAAGCTCACCACAGCGTGCTCATAAGGTGCTTCACTAGTGAGCAGAGCCGGCTCATTCACACCGCGATACATACCCACATACACAGGCTGCACCTGCCCGTTATAGCCCTCCAAAAGGTGTTGCAAAACGCGCACAGGAACGTCAGTAATGCACGCACCGGGTTGCTCTTGGCGTCCCGGCAAAAGCACAACATACCTCCCGCTCACTAACTTCGCATTCACCTGTTCTGCCAATGCTTCGTGACTTCCCCGTGCAATCGAAAAAATGATGCCCTGCGAGCCCTTTCGGCTCACCTGAGCCATAATCTCATCGCTCGGGCGCAGTGTATCCTCCACCAACCAAGCTATTTTCCCCATACCTCCCAGCAATTCCTCCAGCTTACGCAGAACGGTGCTATCCACTCGATTCGGGATAACCAGCACCGGCTCCTCTGGAAGTTGAGCAACTCCGTTGATCGTGACGGAAAGGGGCATTTCGTAACGCTCCCAGTCTACCACAAAACTTCCCTACTTGCAACCATCTATTGCCGACAAAGCAATCGCCTTCGACAAAGTCAAGGAGTGAAAAAAATCTCCAGTCGGCTCATCATGTTCATTTTCGGGCCTATATAACCGCGACAACGGTATGTTCGTGAAACAAACAAAGTTGTTTTCTCCCTCTTCTGAGCACGTTCACAGGCTGCAACAAGTCTCCTCAAAGCGCATAAAAGCAATAAATCACAATCCTCAACTCGAAAAATCGGAGACAGCAGACGCCTCTTCTAATACGCCTGCATTGTTTAACATGGGAAAAAGCTTGCAAAGTAAAGGCAGATAGGCTACTCTCCGTGAACTGACGAGAAATGACAAGCGTACAACATATCCACTTTCTGGGCATTTGTGGCACAGCCATGGGTGCAGTCGCTTCTGCTATGGCACGCAAGGGATACAGGGTGACTGGGTCGGATGAAAATGTATACCCTCCCATGTCAACCTTTTTGGCCGAAGAGGGAATCACGGTGTATAACGGCTACAAGGCGGAAAACTTGGAGGATGGGGTAGATTTGGTGGTAATTGGCAACGCGATGAGTCGAGGAAATCCGGAGGTAGAAGCGGTGCTGGAACGCGGATTGCGTTACATGAGCCTGCCGGAGGCAATGAAAGAGTTCTTCCTGTGGGGGAAGAAAAACTTTGTGGTGACGGGAACGCATGGGAAAACAACAACAACGTCCATGCTTACCTGGCTGTTGGAGGACCATGGACTGAACCCCGGATTCATGATCGGTGGCATAGCCCGTAACTTAGGGCGCGGCGGACGATTCACGGATTCAGAGTACTGCGTACTGGAAGGTGATGAATATGACACCGCCTTCTTTGATAAGCGCTCTAAATTCCTGCACTACCTGCCAAGCGTGCTTATCGTAAATAATATTGAAATGGATCATGCGGATATTTACCGCAATGTGGAGGAAATTAAGCTGTCGTTCTCTCGTTTGCTGCGCGTGGTACCAGGCAACGGAGTGGTTTTCATGAATGCAGACTGCCCCAACTGCCAAGATGTACGTACGCAAGCACAAGTCGAGCTTGGAGAGCATGTACGTATTGTCACTGTGGGCCTTGGGGAAAAAGCTCAGCGGCGTATCACCACCGTGAATCTGCAGCCGGCAGGTTCCTCTTTCGTGCTGGATGGCGAGCGCTATGCGATACCGATGGTCGGAGAATTCAATGTCCGCAATGCGGCAATGGCCACTTGTGCCGCATTGGAAGCAGGTCTTACCCCGGAGCAGATACGAGAATCACTAGCTCACTTCCAAGGTGTAGCGCGTCGCCAAGAAGTACGCGGCACAGTGAATGATGTGACGGTGGTGGATGATTTTGCGCACCACCCCACTGCTGTGGCGCAGTCCATTGCCGGCTTGCGCCAACGATTCCCAAAAAGTCGACTGTGGGTGCTTTTTGACCCGCGCAGCAATACGATGGTCCGTAATCTTTTTCAGCATGAGCTGGCAGCCTCCCTCGGCAAAGCCGATTTTGTGGTGTTGTCGCCAGTAGAGAGCTACAAAAAACTCAACCCAGAGGAACGACTGGATGAGAATGCTCTGGCGCAGGAATTGTCCGCCGCTGGCAAAGAATGTCATGTTGGCAAAAGTATCTCTGAAATCGTCGCCTACGTTACATCCCGCGTGCACCCGGGCGACGTGCTGTTGGTGATGAGCAACGGCGGTTTTGGTGGCATCCATAGCAAACTCCTCACTGCCCTAGCATTGTAAATCATTAGCACAGCTGTTTGCGCTTGAAAAAAGCGGCGGACAGGTGTATAAGGCGCGCATGGATACGAAGGTACGTACACGATTTGCGCCGTCTCCAACGGGGTATCTGCATATAGGCGGAGCCCGCACGGCGCTGTTCAATTACCTCTTTACCCGCAAGATGGGCGGTACTTTTGTACTGCGCATCGAAGACACCGATCAGGAACGCCATGTAGAGCAAGCCATGCAGGCGATATTCAGCGGCATGAAATGGCTCGGACTCAATTGGGATGAAGGCGAGGGTGTGGGGGGGCCCTTTGAACCATATTTCCAGAGTAAGCGAGGGGAGATATACGACCGCTATTTTCAAAAGCTGGTAGATGCCGGTCGAGTGTATGAATGCCCGGCGCCCAATAAACGGGACAAGGACGGCAACGAGATACCCGGTACGAGCGAAGGAACCGTATGGCGCTTTCGCTTTCGCCGAGATGGTGTCATTACTCTACACGATGCGGTATGCGGTGACATTTCTGTGGATTACACCAATGAGGAAAACACGCCGGACATGGTGCTCAAGCGCACTGATGGCTCCTATATATTCCATCTGGTAAATGTAGTGGATGACATCGAGATGAGGATTACACACGTGATTCGAGGTGAGGATCACATCATGAACACGTTTAAACATCTACAGCTCTTCGAGGCTTTTGGCGAGCAACCGCCGGTATATGCTCACATCCCGCTCATCCAAAACCCGGACGGCTCCAAGATGAGTAAGCGCGATGTGGGAGCTCAACTAGGCGCGTACCCGGAGGAGGGCTTCCTGCCGGAAGCGGTGGTGAACTTTATCGCGTTGCTCGGTTGGAATCCCAAAACAGAGCAGGAGGTATTCTCCATGAAGGAGCTCATCGACCTCTTCTCTCTTGAGCACGTAAACCGCGCTGCCGCCAAGTTCGACATCACTAAATGCAAATGGATGAATCAACAGCACATCCTACGACTCGCACCCGAGGAGTTCGTGCAGCGCGCGCTTCCTTTCTGTACCAAGGAGGGACTCACCGACACAGCACAACTTCGCACGGCCATCTCCGGGGTGCAGAGCAAGGTGCAATTGCTGAGCGAGGTACCTCACTGGGTGCGCTGGGTGCAACACCTGGAGTATGATCAAGAGTCTTTGAACGGCCTCCAAGAAAATGCCCGCGAGATGCTCGATTTGCTCGCCAACGCATTTCGTGCTCTCCCGGAGTGGGATGCTTCGGCGGCCTTCGCCCTCATTAAACCCCTTTGCAAGGAGCATGGCGTGAAAGTGGGCGCGGGCATGTACCCGCTGCGCGTGGCTCTCACTGGGAGCCATGTGGGACCGGGGATGGACTGCATCCTCGCCACGCTGGGACAAGCGGAAGTCCTGCGTCGCATTGAGATTTTCCCCGCTAAGTAAGCCCACTCGTGCGCACACTGGATTTCGATTACCCTCTGCCACCGGAGCTCATCGCAGAGCGTCCGCTGCCGGAGCGTACAGCCTCGCGCATGATGGTGGTACACCGAGAAAGCGGTAACATCGAGCACCGACACTTCCGCGACCTGCCAGACTACATCATGCCGGGAGATTTACTTGTGCTCAACGATACAAAAGTGGTGCCCGCGCGCTTTTTCTCCAACGATGGAAGCATTGAGCTGGTGCGCGCCGGCATGGCGGACGAGTTCGTGTGGAAATGCCTGGTACGCCCGGGTCGAAAGATGAAGATCGGGCGCACGGTGCAGATAGGAGCTAGCACGGGTACAGTGGAAAGCATCGATGAGGAAGGCTATCGTTTTATCCGCTGGGATAAGGCGATAGATGATGAAAAATATGGCCGGCTCGCACTTCCTCACTACATGAACCGCGAAAGTGATCCCTCCGACCGCGAACGCTACCAAACCATCTATGCCGTGCACGAGGGCGCCATAGCCGCTCCCACCGCCGGGTTGCACTTTTCTAAGGAACTGCTGGATTCCCTGCCGCATCGCTTTCTTACCCTGCATGTGGGCGTGGGTACCTTTCGTCCGGTAAAGGTGGACCACGTGGAGGATCACCACATGCATACCGAGAGTTTTTACCTGCCGCCGGACACAGCAAACGCCATTAACTCAGCCAAGCGTGTACTCGCTGTGGGGACCACCAGCGTGCGTGTTCTGGAAACGCAAGCTGCGCGCTACGGATTGCCCATTCAACCGGGCAGTGGCAACACGGACATATTTATCTACCCCGGATTCAAATACCAGGTAACGGGAGCGTTGCTTACCAACTTCCACTTGCCGCAAAGTACGCTCATTATGCTTGTGTGCGCTTTTGCCAACCGTGAGCTCATCATGGAAGCGTACCGTCAGGCTGTGGCAGAGCGCTATCGATTTTTTTCGTACGGAGATTGCATGCTCATCCTCTGAGTACATGCGGAAAGAAGCACTTCTGCCAAGCACAAAGAGCGGACGGTACGTCAGCAAATACACTGCCATAATTGTGTGCGACCCATCGTAGCACATCAGCGTGGGCATCGGCGGGCACGGCACAGAAAGCTTGCGGGAAAAGGCGGAAGGCATCCAGGTCGTTGTGCCCATCACCCATGAGGAAAAGGCTACGCGCCGGCACACGCCAAGCGGCAAGGACTCTCTGTAGAGCTATGCCCTTGTTGAAGCGCGCATCAGCAAGACGCAGATACTTACCGGCGCGTTGTGCCGTGACCCCTGGCAGGGGGGTCACAAAGTCCAAAATGTACGGCATCATCAAGTCCATTGTCTCACTGTCCCGCGCTTCAATAGAGAGGGGATCAGTTGCAGAAAGCGCCCACTCAGCATGCGGCAGTTCAGTACGCAGCCGGTGCAGAGTAGCCTGCCAGGGTTGGTGCACAGAGCCGCGCAGCTTCAAATTGAGGGCATAGCATTGAGCATTGTATTCGGTAAGCGGACGCAATAACCCCATGCTATCTGACAAATAGACGTAGCGCTCACAGGTGCAAATAAAATCTGGTTGCAAAGGAAGCAACGCAAGCACCTTTGCCATGTCTGCCAGATTCCGCCCGCTATTGATACCCCAGCGCACCCCGCAGCAACGCAGTTGTACGAGCAAATCAAAGGCCTGCGGAGCCATATCTTCCATGGTGCCTCCCTTGCGGCGCAGCGTGCCATCGTAGTCCAACGAGACAAGGGCAGAGGGAGGACACCCTGCTGGCGGACATCTACCGGGTAAGGGAATATCCCCCTCCTCTGCAGAATGAAGTATTAATGGTGGCTCACCCATCATTTTTTTGCGGGCACACAACCTTCAGGCATCACCTCGCCGGGTCGGCGCATGTGGATTTCCACGCGACGGTTAAGAGCCTGCTTCTCGCGAGGAAGACCAACAGAGACCAGAGGACGGGTGGCACCGCATGCACGCATAAACACGCGGTCAATAGGCACGCCGTTGCCGGAAAGCCACGTAACTACAGCCTCCGCGCGACGCATGGAAAGCTGCTCGTTGTAAGCTTCCCCTCCTATGCCGTCCGTGTGTCCCTCAATGATGAACGTGGTGGAGGGATTTTTGTGAATGAGAGCGGCGAGTTGTAGCAGGGAGATACGGGCGGAGTTTTTGAGCCTGCTTTCGTTGAAGGCGAATAGAAAATCTGCACCCAAACGAGCGACGCCGGAAGATGCGCCAAGGTTAGTTATTCCCATGAGCTGCGAAAGGCTGCGCGTATCGTTTGGTAAGCCAGCCTGCCCCTGTTCAGCTTGGCGGCGCAGTTCTTTTTCAATGAGACCCTCCGCATCATCAACTTGATCAGACTGTGGAGTGGCGTTCACAATCACAGAGTTCATATTGAGCGGGGTTGGTTCGGGCACAAGCTGCTGCACATCATCGCCGAGCTCTGGTGTGGAGTCGATCATGGCTTGCGTCTCCGGCATAGCTTGAGCTTGCTGAGCTTCCGGATCATCCATCTGCTCTGGAGCTTGCAGAGGAATGCTGGTATCCCCGGGCGCCATCACCAAATCCGGCACATTCACATCGAGCAAATCAATTTCCAATGGCTCGGGTTCCAGCTGTTCCGGTTCAGTCGGTTCGGATGGGGAAAGCTCCTGCGCAGGTTGCAACTCGACAGAAGAATCACGTACGACCACACGCACATCGTCGTCCACTACACGCTCAACCTGCGGTGTGTGAACCGTGTCGTGCCACCAGCTCAACAGCCAAGGTGTAGCACGGAACGCCACCAAGTGAACAATAGTTGCAACCAACGCAGCGACAATAAGCAAGGGCACCGTATGCCTCTGCTCAGTGAGCACAAAGCCTTTCCGCCGCCGGTTTCTGTGCCGACGGGGCATGACAGGAGAAGGAACATCGACGCTCATTGCTGTTGCTTAGAGGAAGAAGCTGCAGGCGGCAGATCCAACAGGGAGGGAAGCTTCTCTTGCATCCAACGAAGGATGTGTACCGGGATATCGTCCACATCTTGCAACAAAGTGGCTTCCGCCTGCTGTTGTACCTCGCGAGTACCACCTTTTTGAGTGAAAGAAACGTTGCGCGTAGTTGCATCTGCGGGGTCGTCTGGTCGACGAAGGGTGGCGAGACTGCGCTGCTCCGGATGCAGCTGAGTGTAAAGGGAAATCGAATCCTCCGGTAGGCTGTTCAGGTCACTTTCGCCAGAAGAAATGAGCAGAATCGGAACCTGGCGTGGGAGACGGAATATGCTCTGCACGGCAGCTATATCAAAAGGTTCCAGTCCGGTGAGAAGTTTCATGCGCCAGCCCGTAAGTTCGCGGATAAGCATCGATGTGCCGCTGCGTTTCATGCGATTGCTCATTGATGCGCGAGTATCGATGGCAGCAACAGCCCTCAGGCGCGGATCGTGCGCGGCAGCGTGCAGAAGCAGCTCTGCCCCAAATTGCTTACCCACACCCATGATCATCAACCCGCCGTGTCCTGCCTGATCCTCAAGCGCGTCAATAATGGCAGGCACATCCCGGCTCTCCAGCAGACCATGGGTGCAATACGGACGAGCAGACACACTGCCGCGCGGCTCCCAGAGCACACAGGTAACACCGGCAGCAGCGAGCTGTTCCGCCAAGGGCAAAGCGGACCGAATCCCGTGATCCCAGTCTACGCACACCAACACGTAATCCACGCTTCCCAACCGCTCGGGCAGTTCTCCATGCATGCGTTCCAACAGGGCTTGCTGGCGCGGAGTGATGTTCCTCTTGTCATCAGCCCGCACAATACACGCCTGCACACGGCGGCCATCGGCTCCAGTAACAGAAAATGGAGTCAGCAACACACCCTGGGTTTTATCCGGCAGGTCCGCATAACCATTGTAGATAGGGTTGACAGGCTGGAGGAGCTGAGCGCTGCAGCGTTTCACTTTCAGCCATAAGCACACCCCACCTGAAACGGCGGCCAGAACCAATGCCAAACACAGCCATGTACGCACTCTCCCCATCGCCACCATCCTACCACAATCGCCCCCATTATGCAAGAGCCCTGACCCACGGCAAACCCATTTGAGAGGCGTCGAGCAGGGATGATAATGTTCGAATTGGTTGATATAACTCGTTTTTGTGAAAAAAGATTATGTCAGCGGTTGTTCTTATAGTGAGAACCCAGTTGGCTCTATTCTCATCCCTCATGTATGGGGTATCCGAAAAATCTACGCAATATTATCTTTATCAATAAATTATAAATAATAAATTGAAAACAATTAAACCTCCAAACGTCTATTCATGCATGGCAGTTTTTCTCGCTTGATGAACGAGGATACAAGTTTTATAATGTCGAACATGAAAAAGCGAGTCATCGTGTGGATTGCGGCAATGGCGGTGTTTGCCCCCATTCTGAGTGCCGGGGAAAAAGAGATGAAAGCGGCGTTGGACATATGGCAGCAGAGGCAGGCAGAGTACAATGCCGTTCTTAGTGTGACAACCACCCCTGAGCAACGTGATTCGGTACCTCCTCCCTCGGCGGATGAAGTGGCGCCCGCTCTATGGAAAGCTGTCCGCAAGCAAACAGGCACACGCAAAGTGGCGTCAGCGACACGCCGTGGATACGAGAAGGCAGAGTTGATTGACGTACCGAAATACGAGTTCGATGAGGAGTGGGCGGCGCCGGCGGTAGTGTGGTTCCTTAACCACCCTGAAACACTGGCCAAAATGTACGAACGAGCACCACAAAAGCTGGCGACCTACGCCAAGGCGCTGCTGGATTCCGTGCGTGATCGACATTTCAGCTCTCCTCTTATCGGCGAAGCTTGTGCCAAATTATCGGAAAACACTGGGGCGGATGTTTACAGTGTGCTGCAAAAAATCTACGAGCGCAATAGCTCGCCCGCAGCTCGGGGAGCGGCCGCACTTGCCATGAGTGTGATGCTGACAAACCCTGCTTTAGTCGGTGAGGAAGGTGGAGCGGCTCATGCGCGTGCCAAGCGTATCTACTTGATACGTCAAGCTCTCAACCTAGCACCACAGGATGCCATGTTTGGCACGGCGAGTTTGACAGACGTCGCCACGGAACTTATTTACCGCATCACAAACCTGGATGAAGGAACCATACCGCCGCGCATGACGCTGACAGACCCGCAAGGCAAGGAATGTCTCTTCCCGGTTGTAGGCAAGGCTAACCTCATCTTCTTCTGGGATCCCTCGGAAGACGTCGGCATGTCTATCATGCAAAAACAGGCGGTACTGCTGCGCAGCTACCCGAATCTGGTACTCTGTCCGATTGTGGTGAACGGTGATCGCGAGAGCTGGCTCCGTATGATGCAAAGCCATGGCCTCAGCATTTGCTACATGGATGATGAGCGGGGAACAGCAGGAAAAGCGTACAGGGTAGAGCATTTGCCGCATGCCGTACTGGTAAATGAACAAGCACGGGTGCTATTCTACGGCTATCCGGATATGCAGCTACAGACAGCTCTCGACTGCTGGAAAAACCAAAGCAAAGAGCGCCCCTCGCCTCCTCGGGAGCCTGCTACACCCGAATCACAACCCGAGCCACAAACCACCGGCGATGAGTCGCCGAATCACAGCGCGCCTCCGTTACGCGAGATGCCACAATTTTAACGCGAGCACGAGCTGCAGGAGTCATCAGCCACTCGGCGTACAGGGAACGGTCCCTGTTGCGCGGGTTTGTCCTCGTTGAATCGCGTACCGAAGATTATTTCAAATGCAGAGCTGTTAATAAAAGAGGCGAGAGAGGAAGAATGAAAACACTCTTTTTCCTGCAAGTAAACGAGCGTAGGAGTGAGCAGGCGCGCAGCCTCGCGAGCATCGGTTGCGTAGTCGCCCCAGTTCCCCGGCCAAGGGGAGGCAGGGTACGATTCAAAATGGACGAGCTGATCGGCAAAAGTACCCAAGGCACCGGCTGCCGTATCCGCCTGTTCTCGGCTTTCAATGGCAGCTAAGGCATACACGATGCGCAGCATGGATGCCGGCACAGGCTCCGCATCTATCTTGGCCGGCAGCTCGCCGCGCCACGGCGTCTGGTACATGGATGCGGTCATGCCGGCATATTCCGGAGGGACCTCCTCATCGCCCTGCGGGATGAAGTCGACCGTGCGCATCATCAGATCCAGTTCCAGCATCTGGCGGATGGCAGCCACGGGTTTCGAACTCTGCTTATAGTAGAACTCATAGATAAGCTGGATATGGCGCAGAGGGTGACGTAGTCCATCCGGGTGGCGACGGTAGATCAGTTTATCTTGTTGCACGCGGGGTACCACGCGCAGTTGGTCAGGCAAATCTGCTTGGTCCGGAGGGAAAGCCTCAGCAAAAAGCTCACCGTCACGCGTATAGATACGCACGCCGGAGGGAGCCTCACCGGGTATGCGGGTGTAGGGATCGTAAATGTCCGTTTTGAGAAGTTGAGTAAAAGGCGACGGCGAGCCCAAATTGTAGTTGAAAGATAAATCGAAGTCACCCCGCTGCGTTTCTTGCTGCGTCAATTCTGCCAAGGAATCCGCGGTGCGCGTGTTGCAACACCACAGCACGCAGCAGACTGTCATGACAAGCGCGCCAATGCCCACCACCAGCAGCAGAATGTTGCGCCTTTTCATCGTAAACATGTCGACATTTTACACAAGATGAGGAGCAGAATCAAGGCTTGTCTTCCGGGCGTTGCGGGATTATAATGCGTGCATGAGCATATTGCCTTACGCGCACAAGCATGTGCAGGAAATTCGCGCCTATAAACCCGGCAAACCGATTTCCGAAACTGCCCGCGAGCTGCACATGAATCCCGATGACATCGTAAAACTTGCCTCCAATGAAAATCCCCTAGGTGCATCACCCCTAGCCGTGCAAGCCATGCTGCACGCCGCCCAAGGTGTGAACCTGTATCCGGATGGCTCCTCCTACGAGTTACGCAGTAAAATTGCTCATCTCTTCGGCGTTGGCATGGATCAAACAGTGGTCGGCAGCGGAGGAAGCGAGCTCATTGAACTGCTGTGCCACACTTGCTTGGGACCAGGTACGGAGCTGGTGGCCGCGCGCTATAGCTTCACGATGTACCCGCTCATGTGCAAGCTGTTCGGCGCCACCTTCGTTGAGGTGGACAATAAGCCGGATTGGAGCCACGACCTGCAGGCCATGCTCCGTGCCATCACCCCACGAACGCGCATCGTCTTCATCACCAACCCGACCAACCCCGTAGGTACCATGGTGCAGCAGTCAGAGTTGGATGACTTTATGGAGCGGGTGCCGGAGCATGTCATCGTCGCCTTCGATGAGGCCTATATTCACTTCGCAGATCCTCAGCCAGATACACTGCGCTATGTGAAGCGAGGGCAGAACGCGGTTATGATACGCACCTTTTCGAAGGCCTATGGTTTGGCAGGAGCGCGGGCAGGGTTTGCTATCACCACCGAAGAGATTGCCGGGTTGTTGCACAAGGTGCGCTCACCTTTTAACATGAACAGTCTTGCCCAGGCCGCAGCATCGGCTGCGCTGGATGATGAGCAACACGTGCGTCGTTCAGTACAGCTCGTGCGCTCGGAGATGCGCCGCTACGAACAAGCATTCAGCGAGCTGGGACTTACTTATGTACCGAGCCAGGGGAACTTCGTGCTTGTAAAAGTGGGGGATGGCGAGCGGGTCTTCCACGAGTGCCTGAAACGCGGTGTTATTTTGCGCCCGATGGGCGGGTACGGTTTGCATGAGTACATTCGCATAACCATCGGCACCGCAGAGCAAAATACTCGCTGTCTGCAGGCTCTTGCCGAAGCTCTGAAAGTGTCCCGCTAGCCCGCCTCACGAGCTTTCGTCCCTTCGCCCCCGCTCCGCATCTCCGCGCAACGCACGCGAATTCCCCAAATAGTAAATCGTACATTGTGGATGAGCAGCCGCCTTGCGGCTGCTTGGGGCCGTCGGCCGCTTTCGCCTCCCCGCGCCACCAGGCGCGCGAACTTTGTAAATCGTAAGTCGTACATCGTACTCGGTTGATCACGTGCCTATTTCCGAATACGGGAACCGCAATGGCAGCACACCCCGCGATGCAGATGAAGTTGTTCCTCCCTCATTTTTGAGTACATCTGTCGTCCAGAACATATCTGCGCAACGCGCACGTTATCAATAAATCGCACATCGTACATCGTACATCGTAAATGGACAAACGCATTTTCTAATGCGTTAGCCCCGCCCTTTTGCGTGAAATAAAGCTTGCAAACCTCGCCCGTTTAGCATATATTTCGCTCGTTCGTCGGCATCGTCCGATGCTGCGAGTCTGCCCATGGGCGGGTGTCAGAGTGGTCGAATGAGCACGATTGGAAATCGTGTGTGCGCCAAAAGCGTACCGAGGGTTCGAATCCCTCCCCGTCCGTTTGAACATTGACAGTTGGAGGTTCCGGAAAGCCATGAATATGTTGCATTGCGCAGATTTATTCAACCGAGTGCGGCGGAGCACGCGGGAAGTGTTGGTGGGAAATGTGGGCATCGGTGGGTCCAACCCCATTCGTGTGCAATCCATGCTCACCCACAGTACGCTTGATACAAATGGCTGCGTTCAGGAAGCGCTGCAGCTAGCAGAAGCCGGCTGCGAGATTATCCGCCTGACAGCTCAAACTAGGCAGTATGCCGCAAATCTCCAAAACATCGTGCGCGAATTGCGCGCGGCAGGCTGTCATGTACCTCTTGTAGCCGATATCCACTTCAAACCTGATGCTGCACTGGAGGCGGCCAAATGGGTGGAAAAAATCCGTATCAATCCTGGTAACTTTGTGGACAAACGCGGTGATGCGGCTCGAGAATACACAGATGGGGAGTACGAGCGGGAACTCGACAAAATTCGCCGGGAGTTCTCCCCCCTGGTACTCTTCTGCAAGGAGCACGGCCGAGCCATGAGGCTAGGCTCCAACCACGGTTCTCTCTCGCAGCGTATTCTCTCACGCTATGGCGACACTCCTGAGGGCATGGTGGAAAGTGCGATGGAATTCGCCCGCGTGGCACATGAACTGGATTATCACGCCCTCGTCTTTTCCATGAAGGCCTCCGATGTGAAGGTCATGATTCAGGCCTATCGCCTTCTGGTGCGCCGTCTCCAAGAAGAGGGGGACGGCTGGAATTATCCCATCCATTTGGGCGTCACTGAGGCTGGGGAAGGTGAAGATGCTCGCATCAAGAGCGCTATCGGCATCGGTTCTCTGCTGGCGGACGGCATCGGGGACACTCTGCGTGTCTCACTCACCGAAGAAGCCGTGTGCGAGGTCGCTCCGGGTTTTGAGCTTGCTCGAGCCTTTGCTGCTCCGCAATCCCCCCTGCACCTATGCACCTCGCCGCGCCCCCCCTTTAACCCCTTTCGCTATCGCCGTCGCACGAGTGAGCTGATCACTGTGGACGGTGTCCCGATGGGAGGTCAACAACCTGTTCGCGTCGTGCTGCCTCGTGCGGCCATGCGAGCGCTCTCCAATCTCACGACCTCCCAAATGCAGGATACTCCTGCCGAAATTACCTACGAATCTGCGAATGTCGTGGAGGTTGATCCTCGTGTACCAGCTGAGCTGGCACGGCTGCAGACCGCTCCGGCCTGTCTCGTTGCAGTACGCGATGGCCTGGATATGCCTCTACCGCAAGCGCAGCGCCTCCTGGCAGCCGGCATTCCCGCACGCCACAGCATTCTGTTGAAAGACACCCCGGGAGTGCCTTCGCCCGATCTTTCTGCACCCATGGCTGCTGGGGTGAACATGGGTTCTTTGCTAGCGGATGGCATCGGTGATGCCGTGCTGGTGCGCGGTGAAGCTGACCCGCAGAAAGCCCTGCTCCTTGCCTACAATGTACTGCAAGCTGTTGGCGTACGCCTCAGCAAGACGGAATACGTCTCCTGTCCCTCCTGCGGACGCACTCTGTACAACATCCGCGAAGCTGCAGAGAAAATTCGCGCAGCAACCGGTCACCTGAAGGGCGTCAAAATTGCCATCATGGGCTGCATCGTCAACGGCCCTGGCGAAATGAGCGATGCCGACTTCGGTTATGTAGGCGGCGCCCCCGGAAAAATCAACCTTTACGTCGGGCATACCCCTGTGCGTATCAACATCCCCCAAGAGGAAGCGGTACAGCACCTCATCAATCTTATTAAAGAACATGGCAAGTGGCGAGACCGCTGAGTCGGCACTGCGAGTAGATCTGTAGATGCAAACTCAGAAATTTGCGCCCGAAACGGATTGACAATTAAGGAAAACTCGTGATATAAAGACCTTGCACGCTTGAAGGGTACAGAAAGGGCAATTCCACCCGAATGCTCATCTGTCGAAAGGAGGGTGTTCGTATATTTCATGTCCCAGACTCGAGACAAAAACCAACGCCAAAGCGCAAGCACGTGGGGGGTGCTGCGTCCCGTGCTGTACAAGTACATGGGACCAGAACTCTACCTCGTCATCCCGGCTATTCTGGCCGGTGCACTTGCAGCTTCTGCCGGGTTTGGGTTGCCAGCGACTATCAACGTTGCTTTTCCCATCGTCTTCGGCGAGAAGGAGCTGCCCCCCGAAGTGCAAGACTGGGTAATTCGTACCTTTGCCCCAGCCGACATGGAAGCGGCAAAATTGTGGCTTGCCGTTGCGCTTATTCCTCTCGTTATGGTCGTGCGGGGTGTAGGGACCTACCTGAACTCCTACCTGTTGGCCTGTGCCGGTACGCATATCCTGCAGCGTCTCTGGGGAGAAGTCTTTTCCCGTTTGCAACAACTCTCTTTCTCTTTCTTCGACAGTCATCGCCGAGGCGAAATCATGACCATTGTCATCCAATTCGCTCATAATTTGCAAGGACAAATGGTGACAGTGATGAACGACCTGATCATCCAGCCTCTCACTTTTCTCTTTGCTGCGGGCTACCTCGTATATGCCGCGATCACGAGCAACGAGAGCGCCATGTTGCTTGGCAACCTGCTGGCAGCCGCAATGGTTGTTCCTATTGTGCGCTATGTGGGTCGCCGCATGGTGCGTCGCTTGAAACAATCTCTTACCGGCACCCAGCAGATCACAGCCACGGTCGAGGAATCTCTCTCCGCTCAACGCGAGGTGCGTGCTTTCAACCTGCAGAAACATCAATCGGATCTTCTCGCCAAGCAGATAACACAATATAACTCGCTCATCATCCGCATGTCTGCCTGGCAACTGTCTCTAGCCCCGGCCGTGGAGATCGTAAGCTCATTCGCCCTCGCCTACTCACTCTACCGGGGCTGCGGAGATGGTCTCACCATGGAGCAATTCGCCGCCATAGCCACCGCTTTCTATTACTGCTATGATCCTCTTAAACGCCTCGCTGCTGTCTTGAACCAAACTCAGCTCATGAGCATCATGGTGTCAGCCCTCGATCAAATACTCAAGGCCAAAGATGAAACGCCTGAGCCTGAAGAGCCGAAGTCTCTTCCTTCCCCCGTGCGCGGCAAGGTTGATTTCAAGAAGGTATGCTTCAGTTACCGGAAAGGGGAGCCAGTGCTGCGTGGTGTGGACGTACACATACCTCCTGGTCAGATCGTTGCTCTCGTCGGTCCCAGCGGCTCCGGTAAAACGACCTTCATCAACCTGATCTGCCGGTTCTATGATGTTGACTCAGGTTCTGTATGCATCGATGACGTGGACGTACGTGAACTTTCCCGTACCGAACGCATGGCAAACATAGCCATTGTTTCCCAGTTCTCGGCCCTTTTCCATGATAGCATCATGGAAAATATCCGCGCAGGACACCCTGCCGCTACGGATGAAGAAGTGGTCGCAGCCGGAGATTCCGCTCGTGTCACCGAGTTTGCTCAGGAAAAGCCGGGAGGCTATCGTTACGAACTCGGCGAAAGCGGCGGAGGTCTTTCCGGCGGTCAGAGGCAGCGTGTTTCCATCGCCCGCGCTTTTCTTAAGAATGCGCCTGTTCTCATCCTGGACGAAGCTACTTCTGCGCTGGATATGAAAAGCGAAGCCCTCATTCAAGAGTCGTTGGAGCAACTCGCCCGAGGGCATACCACCTTCATCATTGCTCATCGCTTCAGCACAATCCGCATGGCTCAGCGCATTCTCGTCTTTGAAGCAGGGCGGATCATCGCCGATGGCACCCACACAAAACTCTACGAGAGCTGCAACGTATACCGCAGCCTCTACGATGAACAGGTTCGCCGGGCAGAAACTGACGGAAAGGAGGAAACGCCATCATGATAAAAATCCTCCGCCGCGTGTTCTTTTACGTGCGAATGTTCCTGATGCCGCACATCGTTCTCTTTGCGCTGGCTATTCTGACAGGTATAGCCGTGTCGGCAGCCAGCGGATTGGGTATTCCGGTGATGGTAAAGTACATTTTTCCGCTGGTGTTCTACTCGCCCAGCAGCGGAGCAGAACTTCCGAAGCTCTTTGAGTATATCCCAGCCATGGAAACCCTACGTCAGGAGAACCCCACGCTGGTGCTTCTGCTCGCCTGTGCAGCGCTGCCACTCATTTTCTTGCTGCGCGGTTTTACGATGTGGCTCAATGGTATCGTAGTTTCCATTCTCGGCGTCAATATTTCCGCTACAGTCCGCAAAACAGTCTTCGACAAACTTCAGGAGCTCCCCATCTCCTTTCTTGAAAATCATGAAAAAGGGGACCTCATCAGCCGCACGATGGCGGATACCGGCACTGTTCAAATCGTGCTTACACGCGTGGCAAACGACCTCTTTAAACAGCCCATCACCTGCGTGGTTGCCATCGCCACCTTCCTGTGGATGATGCTTGACAGCGGGCAATCTGCCCTCTTTTTACTGAATGCCGTACTCATAGCCCTCGCTATCTGGCCCATTATCCTCTTTGGCAAGAGGATCACCCAAAAAGCCCGCTCCGCCCTCACGGATCTCGGCAAACTTAACGCAGTCGTGCAGCAAAATCTGGAAACCATGCGCGAGGTACGCTCCTACTCCATGGAGGAGCGTCAGGTACTGGAGTTCACCCAAGTAGCTCAAAATTACTGCCGCAATTCGCTTAAGCTCGTAAAGTACCAGCGAGCGCTTGTACCAATTATGGAGCTGATTACGGCCATTGCCTTGGCGGCACTCCTCGTACGTGGGCGAGGGTGCGGTATGTCCCTCTCAGACTTCCTCGCCGTTTCTGCAGCTCTCTTCTTCCTCTTTGATTCCATGAAGAAGGCCGGCGCTACATTCAACCGCCTCAATGAAACCCAGGGAGCTCTCATCCGCATTGAGGAAATTCTTACCGCTCCCAACACCATGCCCGAACCGGATCACCCGCTCTCATTCCCTGATTCTCCCCGCGGCGATATCGAGTTCCGCAACGTTTCTTTCTCCTACGAACCGGGCAGACCCGTGCTCAAGGATGTTTCTGTACACATCCCGGCGGGACAAACTGTCGGACTTGTTGGAGCCAGCGGCGCGGGCAAGACGACCTTTGCTGCTCTCATCCCGCGCTTTTACGATGTGGAGACCGGAGCAATACTCGTAGACGGAGTGGACGTGCGTGATGTGCTTACGAATGACCTGCGTTCCCGTCTTGCCCTTGTTGGGCAACAAGCTCTCCTCTTCTCCGGTACCATTCGTGAAAATATTGCCCTCGGCTGTCCGAATGCCTCTGACAACTCCATTACCGCTGCCGCCGACGCCGCTGCCGTCACCCCGTTCCTCGACAATCTCGCGCACGGACTCGACACCAAAGTAGGCGAGGGCGGTTGCTCCCTCTCCGGCGGTCAGCGGCAGCGTGTTGCCATTGCTCGTGCTTTCGTAAAAGACGCTCCCATTCTCATCCTTGATGAAGCAACCGCTTCCCTTGATGCCGAAAGCGAGCGTGACATCCAACGCGAACTCGATCAAATCTCTGCCGGACGCACGACTCTCATTGTTGCCCACCGCTTCAGCACTCTCCGCCATGCTGAACGCATCCTCCTCTTCGACCACGGCTCCATCATCGCTGACGGTACCCACGACCAACTCTACGCTTCCTCCCCTCTCTACAAGGAACTCTACGATCGACAGGGTATCGAGGATAACTGAAAAACCGCAGATCCATTTACGATTTGGAATGCTCGCTCGAATCATCGAGTGCAGCCTACTCGGATGGTAGAGGCAACCGGTTGTTCTGGACCCCGCCATTCGGTAGCACTGACATCATCGAATATAACTTGTTCTTTGTAAGATATGCGTGTCGGAAGATGAAAAGGACAAATCGCCTTCAATTTCGGCATCAAATAACAGAACATCCTCCACACAACCAGGAGAAAAAACGCCGGAGGACTCGATGATGTCAGTGTACAGAAGATTCCACGAAGGCGGTATGGAATCGAGATTTTGGACAAAGCCAAGGGATGTCTAGCACACAAGACGGTAAAAGTCAACTTTATTTTTTCGACTACCTTCGCAGAAATTCATGTCAATACTATGTCCATACACGATCCGAAAGGTGTACCAAGTACACGTTTGACCAGTGACTCTTTCCCATCTTTGCATCCGAAAAGGAAGCGAGTTGTCACGCGGTGGAAAAGTTTCTCCAACCTGCCACGCAGTCAAAAACACGTGCAAAATTCTTCGCCTTACGCATCCCTATCCGGGAAAGGCTTTTTCTCTCGTTCAGTGAAATCCCAGCCTTCCAACAAATGTTGCAGGAAGTCATGATACGAACGCTCTTTTTCTTTTTCCACACGTTGTGGAGTCATGCGGAAGGGGTAGATCTGCACGGGTACATACTGCTGTCCGGCACGCAGAGCCTGCTCTACCATGGTGTAGATTTCCTCAATGGCGGTATCGCCCACGGCAAAGCATCCGATGGACACTGAATGGCCATGCACCATGATAAAGGAACCAGTTCGGCCCAGTGAGAGGTCGTATGCATTAGGGTAGCCTATGTTGAAAGCCATGTGGTAATCGCTGTTGGGTTTGAGTTGAGGAAGCCTCACGCGATAAAATCCTTCAGGCGCGCGCCCATCGCCCTCTTCTTGTTTCGGCCCATCTTCTCCGCCGAAGGTGTGGATGGGGTAGTTCTTACGGATAGACCATGTGCCATCCGTTGAGCGCACCCAAAGTTCTAGCAGCATCTCCTCTTTGATGATACGGATGAATACCGGTTTGCCCCACAATTTTCCCCATTCAGCACGTGTGTTATCGCACGCTTTTTTTACGCGATCAACAGGTGACTCCTCACGGCAAAAAGAGCGCACAGACAATACCGCCAGCAGGGCTATGGCAGCCACAACTACGGGTATCCATTTCATGAGCGTATGTAAGTTCCGAAACCAGGCATTGTTTTCGACACATTGGAAGCTTATTTAAGCCCCCTTTTACATCAGGCGCGCAGATTTCTTATATCATCCGATAACCTCGGATGTCAATCCATTTTTGCCGCCATCCAGGGCAACCGCATTTGGGAGAAGGTAATCAACAGAAAAAAGCTCTTGTTGACTGATATCATTGTTTATACGTATCAAAAAATCGTGACAACCAGCAGTCATTATGATGATAGCTCTAAAGGAATCCCAACATACGTTAATGATCTGAAAAAATCTGCGCAATGCGCATATTACTAATAAATCGTACATCACGCATCGTAAATAGGTAGCGTCCCGCGCCGCCTAGGGCCACCGTGCGCGTTGAAAATCGTAAATCCGTTGGGCTGAGCGATGAACCCGCCGCGCAGGAGATGCACCGTTCTGCTCACACCTGCACCCAAGGCAGCAATTCAGCTTGTCGGGCGACGTGCAGGGTGGCAGGATGATGCAGATCATCTAGGACAGCCTGCATAGCAGCAGCCGCGCAGTCGGGCGTGTTACACTCCGGAGAAAGGTGGGCAAGAATGATATGCCGCAGGTCACGATGAGCAATTTGGCGCACAAACTCACCTGCCTGAGCATTGGAGAGGTGCCCCCACTGGCCTTCAATGCGCCCAATTAGATCCTGCGGACGTCCGGAATCGTACAGCATATCCTGGTCATAATTGGATTCCAAGTAGAGCACTTGAACACCCTGTAGCGCGGGAATCATCGTGCGCGTAATGCACCCGGTATCAGTGATATAGCCCAATCGAACACCATCGGCCTTGAACACATAGCCCAAAGGATCCACCGCATCATGGCTCACACTGATGGGCAACACCGTGAAATCACCGATGCGCACCTCCGTACCCGGTTCCAAAAAGGCATAGGTTGCATCCGGTGCAAGGGACTTCAAATCAGCGCGCAAATAACGCGAACAGTATATCTTCGTCTTTACCTTTCCGGAAAGCACGGCTAATCCGCCGACATGATCCGTGTGCTCATGGGTGATGCAAATACCATGGATATCCCCCAAACTGAGGCCACATGCTTCCAATCCCAATTTGATGCGACGCGCACTGATGCCGGCATCTACGAGCAACGTCGTCTCCCCCGCCGTAATCACAGAGGCATTCCCTCGGCTACTGCTGGCCAGCACGGCTATTTTCATCGCCACAACGCAGCCCCTACCCTTGCAGGAGGGGCTGAAAAACCTGAACTTGTACGAACTCAGCTGTTCACTCGCCCCAGATAGGTACCATCTTCCGTCTTCACGGAGATCTTCTGCCCGGCGCTGATGAAGAGCGGCACCTGCACAACCAATCCGGTGGTCATCGTTGCACTCTTGTACACGTTATTCGCGGAGTTTCCCTTCACCCCCTCCGGAGCCTCAGCAACTTCCATCGTAATGGCAGCCGGCAGCTCTATGGAGCACGCCGTGTCATCTGTGAAGAGCAGCACGTACGAATTCCCCTCTATCAGGTAATCCTTCACCGGCTCCACAATATCCTCGCTCACGCACGTGTCCTCATACGTCTCCGTGTTCAGGAAATGGTAGCCCATGCCGTCCACATAGGAGAACTCCATTTCCTCACGCGTGAGCATCACCCCCTCCAAAAAGTCATTCGAAGTCAGGCGAAGGTTGTAATCTTTCTTAGTGGCGATGCTGCGAATGGTCATCTGGACGTAGGAGGCCATACGCGGCGGCGTCTTGAGCTGACTCTCGCGCACGATGCATATATCTCCATTGTAATTGACTGCATGCCCCTTGCGAAGCTGGATAACGGGTACTTTTGCCATACGCGCGAAGACTACCACCTCATCACTCCAAAGTCAAGTCCAAAGGAAATACCCTTCAAGGCAAACGCATTAGAAAGTTCGTTTGCCATTTACGATTCACGCTTTACAATTTGAGAATTTCCTGCGCTTGCGCACGAGTTTTGCGAAGCAAATGCTGAGTGGAATTTTAAAACCATGCGTGGACGTAGAAAGAAAGCGGCAGTGGCGACTAATCACCGTCTATTTACGATTTTGGAGGTGATGCGCACGCTGCGCGGGAAGGCGACGCAATTGCCCTTGCGAGTCGAGAGCGAATGTGGTATGCTGGAGGCATGGCGGGTGAGCAGACCAGTTTTGTCTATTTTGGCAGTGATGAAGGAGCCGCTGCAGCCGATGCGGCGAAAAAATATGGGGTACTGACCGCCGGAAATGAGGGCTGGGGGAATGAGGTCATAGACGGCATGGCGTCCACAGTAGATGAAGCCACGCAGGCTTTGCGACGCACTTGCGATGCCCTGCAAATGATCAGCATGTTCGGGGGGAGGAAAGTCATTTGGCTGCGCGGAGTGAACTTTATGGCTGATACAGCGAGCGGAGCCCGCAGCGAAGCTGTGCAGGGAGGGATGGATGAGCTTGTGGATACCTTGCGAAATATGCCCCCAGACACTTTTCTGGTGGTGAATGCGGCGGAGGTGGATAAGAGGCGTGCATTTTTCAAAAAGCTCTCTGCTGTAGCGGAAATGCATGAGTACGTGGGCATAGACATCACGCGCGAGGGGTGGGAAAGTGAGGTGGCCTCACTCACTCTGAAGCTGGCGCAACCGCTTGGTCTGAAGTTCGACAATGCCGCCATGGAGCTTTTTGTACAACGTGTGAATGAAAGCACGCGCCAAATCGCCGGTGAACTCACCAAGCTAGATATCTACTTGGGTCCCGAGAATCGCACCGTCACTGAACAAGATGTGGAGACGATTGTACCCCTGTCGCGTCACGGTGTCATCTTTGAAATATCGCGCGCTATTGAACGTCGCAATGCTGGATTGGCCATCCGGCTGCTCAACGAACAACTGGCCGGTGGCGAACAGGCTATTTCCATCATGCGAGCAGCCATTGTACCCATTGTGCGACGCCAATACAGTACACGGCTGCTAATGGATGAGTACGGCTTGAGTACACGGCAAGGTTATCGTGGATTTGAAAGCGCGTTGAACGCTCTGCCGCAGGAAGCACGCAAGCTTATCCCCCACAAAAAGGATGGCTCGCTGAGCTGCTACGGTGTGTATACCGCTGCCACTGCATTGGGCGAACTCACACTCAAACAGGCCAGGCAGCACCTCTTTGCCTGCGCTCAGGCCGACCGACGTCTAGTGAGCACCCAAGCTGATGTGCGCGACGTGCTGCATACACTCGTCATGACACTCACTGCGTAATGCCCGAAAAAAGCTCCCAGATTCTCCCCTGCGATGTGCTAGTAGTGGGCGGAGGACATGCCGGAATCGAAGCCGCGCTGGCAGCCGCCCGATTAGGTGGGAAGGTGACCCTGCTCACGCAGAATTTGGATACCATCGGACAAATGAGCTGCAACCCCTCCGTTGGTGGACTTGCAAAGGGGCATATCGTCAGCGAAATTGATGCCATGGGCGGTGCTATGGGGTTGAATACAGATGCTACTGCGCTGCAGTTGCGCGTACTCAATGCCTCCAAGGGGCCGAGTGTGCGAGCTCTGCGCGCGCAGTGCGATAAAACGGCGTATCGCACGCGGATGAAATGGCTCCTGGAGAGCACTCCGGGGCTGGAGCTTTTGCAGGGCGATGTGTGTGAAATCTGCGTGGAATCCGGGCATGTAACGGGAGTGGTCACCACTTGGGGGCAGCGCATTGCGGCGCGCGGTGTCGTGCTTTGCAGCGGTACCTTCATGCGCGGGCTGCTGCACGTAGGCGAACAACATCTGCCGGGTGGACGCCTGGGCTGCGCGCCCAGTGGAATTTCGGCATGTCTGGCGAAGTTGGGTTTCCCGTTGCAGCGCTTCAAGACCGGCACCTCTCCGCGCGTGAAAGGAACAAGCATCGACTTCGCCGGACTGGAGCTGCAGAACGGGGACGAACCCGCACCACTTTTCAGCCGCCGCTCCCACCGGGAGCTAACCCATGAGCGCGAACCACACTGTACGTTGAATTTCTTTGCCGAGCGGGACTTCGAGTTCCGCCAACTGCCATGTGCCGTCACCTACACCAATCAGACCACCCACGATATCATACGCCACAACTTGCAACGCAGCCCGCTTTTCGCCGGTATCATCAAGGGCGTTGGGCCTCGCTATTGCCCCAGCATCGAGGACAAAGTGGTGCGTTTTGCCGATAAGGAGCGACACCAGATATTCGTGGAACCAGAAGGGCGAAGTACCGATGAATATTACTTGAACGGCCTTTCTACCAGCCTTCCTTTTGATGTGCAGGAAGCGATCGTGCACAGCATCCCCGGACTGGAGCATGCGCAAATTATTCGTCCCGGCTATGCCGTGGAGTACGATTACGTGCCTCCCACTGAACTGCAGCCAACGCTGGAGACCAAGCGCGTGCACGGCCTGTACTTTGCCGGACAAATCAACGGTACAAGTGGTTATGAGGAGGCTGCCGGTCAAGGATTGCTTGCGGGGGCAAATGCGCTGCTCGCCTTGCGCGGAGAAGAGTCGATTGTGTTGCGACGCGATGAAGCATACATGGGAGTCATGGTGGACGACCTGGTAACTCGGGGAGTAGATGAACCCTACCGACTGTTTACGAGCCGCGCGGAAATGCGTCTGCTGTTGCGACAAGACAATGCAGACCTGAGGCTCAGCAACATCGCGGCAAGAGCAGGACTCATTGACCCAGCAACAGCCCGGCAGGCCGAAGCTCGCCGACAGGCCATAGCGGAGGGCATCGCCCACTGCCGTACCACCAAGTGGCAGGGGATCACTTTGGAACATTGGTTACGCCGTCCGGAAAACAGCATCTCTCAGTTACCGAAAGAGCTTTTGCCCCAACCGGAAAATACAGAGCTTTGGAATACTGTGGCCACGGAGATCACTTACGCCGGGCATATCGAGCGGATGCGCACTGCCGCCGAACGCCTGCTCAAGCAAGAGAACAAAAAAATCCCCGCCACTCTAGATTACTCCTCTATTTCCGCCCTAAAAATTGAGGCACGGCAGCGATTGGAACGTGTACGTCCCACCACCTTGGGGCAGGCAGCGCGCATACCGGGCATTACACCGGCAGATCTATCATTGCTCCTGGTGTGGTGCAAACGGCAGGAAACGAACAGAACCGAGCCATCGTAAAGCGATTGCTCTCCCTGCCACAGCGACTAATTTTGAGGGGATTCATCCACCTCAAAAAAACGCAAGCCATTTACGATTTTTAGTCGATTTATGATTTTCGGTTTGCAAAGTTCCCGCGCTCGTGCTCGAATTCGGCGAAGCACATGCAAACGGGGATTTTGAAAGCCTTGTACGGTCTCGCATCAGGGGAGCACCCTATTTGGATTGAGCATCGGAGCCCTTGCCGGATTGTGCGACATCCTGTAAGTCGGTGAGTTTCGCCTTGACCTCCTTCAATCGTCCGGCATAACGGGTTTGACTGGTCTCGGTCTGCACAAGTTTCTCGTACAGCTCCTCCGCACGTTTAAGCCACGGAAGCGCCCGCTTTTTGTCGCCTACACTCAGTACCTGATCTGCAGAGCTTACCAATGAATCAGCGTAGAGAGCCTGCAAAGCCGTATTGGTCGGGCTGGCATGCAGCAGCTGCTCGGCCAAGCGGCGATAGTGAGTGTACTCCGTATCGGCTTTCTCGGCAAAGTATGGCGAACGACTATGTGCCTTCGCCATACCGCGCCATGCAAAGGCCTCCAACTCGGCGTAGTCCATATTGTCCGGCGCAGTGCGGCGCAGCACTTCTACCTTGCGCATAATCGTGTTGCAGTGAGACTCTGCGAGATTGGGCTGTTCATTGCGCAGGAGAATGTCCACCATACTGGAGAGCGCGCGGCAAAGCATGAAAGGATACTCCGTCTGCTTTTCATCCTGCGTCTCGAGGTAAGAAACGAGGTTGTTGTGTTTGAGAAAAGCTTCCAAAGCAAGCTGGTCGTATCGTTTACGCTCTTCAGGAGAAGCAGCTTCGCCAGCGCGACAATAGAGATTACCAAGAGCGTAGAGGGTGAGTGAGAGACCTTTTTTGAAAGAAAGGCGATATGGGTGCTCCGCAGCTAGCGCACTAAACACCTGCTTGGCTTCATCGAGCATCTTGTTGGCCTCATGAAACTGCTTGCGCTCCGTAGCAAAGCGAGCTTGGTAGAGTAAGGCGTAGCCAAGCCCCTGACGGGCCTTCACATGATCAGGGTAGCTGCCAAGCAAATCGCGGTAAAGTGCGAGCATCTCATCGAGAGAAGCTTTGTAAACTTTCTCATCTCCCTCGTTGCGAGCCAGGAGAGCCTGCTCGCCGAGCGCTTGGCCTAGTGAGCAGCGAAATTCCGGGTTGTAGGGAATCTGGGCGCAAAGATCGCGCAAAATGTCAGTGCTCTCCGTAAGCAACTGGCGCACCTTATCCATCTGATTACGACTACGTGCCACCTCCACACGGTTGAGCAGCAAGCATGCCAAATCATAGCGATAACTCAACACCTCTCCGTGCTCCTGCTGCAACTGGCGGAAAAAGCCCTCAGCGTTAGAGAGATCCGACTCCGCCTCTTTGAGCATACCCTGCTGCAAACGAAGGGTGCCGAGATTACGCCACGAAGCAGCCAGGGAGCGGGTAAGCTTCTCGTCTCGCCCACCCGGAGGCTTGCCCATGCTGTTGAGGTAGACATTCAGGTGATCACCCAAGATAGCCTGCAGGTGGGTAGAAGCAGGGATATCCGTAATTTCCTGATTGAAATCATTGAGCAGACGTTCAGTGAAATGGGCGCTATTGTCGTAAGCGCGTATGGCCTCTCTGCGTTCCCAAAGAGCCCATGAACTGATGCCGATAAGAATCACCAGCACACCCAACGGAATGAGTGAGGTAAGACGGAAACGACGTTTTGTCCCCGACTCAGGAGACACCAAGCCCTCACCAATAGCAACGCGCCATGCCGCGGCGCTCTGCCAACGGTCCTCCACCTTGAGTTCCAGAGCCCGGTCTATGGCTCTCAGGAATGCCACACCATACAGAGCTTCCAAATCTGAACGCCCGGCCAGAGGCGTGTAAGGATCCGTGCCCGCGAGCATACGCAGATCCGACCTCGGCGGAAAGAGGCGCGTGATTAAGAAATAGAAGCAAACCCCGAGCGCATACAAATCAGTCCACGGACCGAGTTTGGCGCTCATCTCCTCATCCGTGGAAGAGTGAGCCTGTTCCGGTGCCGCAAAGTCCGGTGTGAATACATTGGTGAACACTTTGCCGGGTTGCAATTGACGCGCCGAACCAAAGTCCAACAAGATTGTATTGCCTTCTTCCGTCACCAAAATATTATCGGGTTTGATATCGCGGTGAACGATACGGTGCTGGCGCAAGTAATCAAGGATGGAGAGCATGTTGAGCAAAAGACGACGGTTGTGACGCGCCTGCTGCGATTGCTGCTCGAAGCTCAAGGAAGCTTGCTCAGGTACGGACATGGGCGTTCCCTTCATGAAGGGCATCACGTAGTAGGCGGTGCCATTTGCCTCAAAGGCATCAAGGATGGGGACGATGCCCGGATTGGAAATTCCCATGAGCACGCTCACCTCCTGCAAGAACTCATTCACTGTAGCCTTGAACCGTTCCTCATTTTCAGGAGAGGAATGCACCACATATGTGCCATTCAATTCTCGCGTTGCAAGACCTTCAGGCATGTGCTCCTTGATGGCCACATTCGAACCATCTTTCACGTTGGTAGCAGCATAAACGATACCGAAACCACCAATGCCGATTTTCTTGTCGATGATGTAGTCGCCAACTCGCGTGCCGGGCGGCAGGGGAATACGGGCATCCTGGGCAGCATTGCCGGTATTTTTGCGCCCGGCAGACAAACTGCCCGATGGTTGAAAACGGCTACGCAGGTTCACTGGGTGAACAATGGCGGAGGAGTGAACTCCTGTGACGGACGCTGCAACCGTGGTCGCAGAGTCAGTCTCGGATGACAATGGCGCGACAGGCGCAGAAATTCGCGGTGCATCCGATACTGCGGAAGTATTGGGCGGTACCGAAGGAATGGGAGGAAGGGCCGGAGGGGAAGCCGCAGCTTCCACCTGCACGGGCACAGGTGGTGGCATCATCGGCTGCTCTGCAAGAGGAACTACCGGAGGATTCAGATCAGATTTTTGCATAGCTTAACCGTATTTTCTTGGTTGTCATTAAATTCGTAGGAACTTTCCACGGCAAGAACCATGGAACGCTCCAGTGGGTTGCAACGAGGCGCAGGAAAACGCAAGAGCATTTCTGCTCGCCGCTCTGTACAACTAAAGCTCATGTACACGGGTACGCCGGACGGCAAATCTTTGAGTACCTCGCGCAGGCTATCCTGCATGTCGACGATATCCGCCGGTGCAGCAAAAAGCTCCTCCATCTGGTGAGCCACATGAGCCGCGGCGTCCTCTACCTGATCCGACGTGAAATCCAACGCAATCTCGTTTGCAGGATCCCCCGAGAATTCGAGTGCCAGCATCGTCACGTCCCGCTCCATGCGCCCTCCTTCCAAGTACTGACGCAAAGAAGAACGTACCGCCTGCAGCGCATCTGTAACGGTAGGCAAATCGCCCTGAAGAACCTCCTTGAAGCGCGCCTCACTGAACGGAATATTGTGGGTGTTGGTGGCATTCAATACACCTTCCGTGTACAGGAAGAGGCGGTCGCCCGGAACAAGTTGCCGCGTTTCTGTGTGAAACTGCACATCAGGTTGGTCGCCGAGGACACCATCCGCACGGAGATTAAGCTGGCTGTATTGACCGCCGCTGGTCTGGCACAGGCTGTGCAGGCGTCCTGCGTTCACAAACTCTAACACGCCCGTCGTAATATCCAAGTTCCCGTAAAAGAGAGCCATGTGGATGCCAGTTTGGTTACCTTGGCATAATTCACGGTTCGCCTCGGTGACGATGGACTGCGGGGTGCCACCAGCGCGTGTAAGAGCACGAATGATCGTCATGGCCCGCATCATGAAGAGAGCTGCGGCAATACCGGAAGCATCCACATCCGCCACAAGAAAATGCAAGTGCTTTTCATCCGGCATGGAGAAATCGTAGAAGTCGCCACCCACCTCACTTGCCTGAATGCAGGTGGCATACAAGTCAAACTGCTCCACGTTGGGGAAAGCAGGGAATCTGGTGGGGAGAACCGTACTTTGAATAATGCGCGCGAGCTCAAGATCACGCTTGACGTGGGATTGACGTTCCTCACCGACACTACGCAGTGAGTCCACCATAAAGTTGATACCATTGGAGAGCCGGGCAAACTCCGGACAAGTCGTTACCTCGACCTTACGTTCCAAGTCCCCTTCAGTGATCTCCATGAGCGACTCATTCACTTGAGAAATCCCGCGCAGAACAATGCGCTGCAACAGCCAACTCACCACGCCAAATATCAGCATAAAGAGCAACATATTGCTTATCACCATCACCTTCACGGTTCGCCACCCTGCTCCGTACACTTCCTGCGCCGGCAGTATGCCCACGAGACGGTACCCGTTTGCATCTACTGCGTACGCATAGAAGTCCATACCGTCCGCCTGTATAATATGCACCTGCCCGGGTTCAAGAGCCAACAGATCCGTCTCCGGCACCACAGAGCGCTCGTGGGTGAGGCATACCCCACGGCGGAATATGACGATAAGGCCGTCTTTCCCTAGGCGCAGCTTCAACGGCGTATTATCCAAGGAACTTTCCGCGCGCGCTTGCTGCTCCAAACGAGTACGAAAGCCCAAGCGTACGCGACCGGGACGATCCTGGCGCTTCACATTGGCAAACTGCATGCTCCCACTCGAGATATCGCTCACTTCTGCCAAAATTTCATCGCCGCGTTCACTCATGGAAACTATGGGAATTACATCCTCCCCATCAGCTAAATTGCGGCCCACCAAGTTATCCGGCACCGCAGCCTCGATGATGCCATCCGCATCGGTAATGGCGATTTGCTCCGCTCCAAGTCGATTGCAAATACCCTGCAATTCCTCTTGCTTGTGAAGCACATCCGGTTTGAGCGTGATAATTTCCGCCAATGCATTGGCTCGATCAGTGGTGCTGGCGTTGTTGACGCGGTTCAGGAAGCCGACCGCCTGCTCCACATGCATCATGAAGTCGAGCATATCGTTGAGGCGTGTTTTTATCATCTGCTCGGCTCTATCCTCAAGTCGCGCGGTAAATTGGTAATATACCAGCCCCGCAGTCAATAAGAAAGCGGCAAAAATGCAAGCAGATAATCTAAGAAGAAACTGTTGTCGCATGCGCAAAAAACAAGCCGACTAATTTTACCATTTTTTTTGCATATATCAAGCCTCCACCTTCACGCTGACGCAAATTCGTGCATGCGCACGGACAGGACTGAGGTCACAGGTGATGAGCCATTTTGAGAGCCATCCCAGGTTCGCGGGCCCCACTGGGGCAAACGCATTTAAGAGAAGTGAATCAACAGAAAAGAATGCTCTTATCGACTGATATCATCGCTTATACGTATCAAAAATCATGACAACAAGCGGTCAACATAATGATGGCCTTGGAGGAATCTCTACATACGTTAACGATCCAAAAAAATACGCGCAATATTCACGTTATCAATAAATAGTAAATCGAAAATCATAAATAACAGACACATTTTCTAACGCGTTTGCCCTAGGGGCAATGCAATCCTGCTTGCAAACAAGCGAGAGGAATGATAAAATGCAAGCACACAAAGCCATGAAACCAACACTTCTTGTACTCGCAGCAGGAATGGGCAGCCGCTACGGCGGACTCAAGCAACTCGATCCCATGGGACCCAATGGGGAGGTAATACTGGACTACTCCGTGTATGATGCCATACGCGCCGGTTTCGGTAAAGTGGTATTCGTGATACGTCGGGACTTCGAGGAAGCGTTCAAGAGCCAGGTAGGAGCGCGATTTGAGGGCAAAATCGAGGTGGACTATGCGTTTCAGAGTTTGGATGATTTGCCGGGAGGCTTCAGCGTACCGGAAGGAAGAGTGAAGCCATGGGGTACGGCGCATGCCCTGCGCGCCGCACGGCATGTAATACACGAACCCTTCGGTGTGGTAAATGCGGATGACTTCTATGGGGCAGATGCTTTCCACAAGGCAGCGGAATTTTTAACCAATCCGAAAGTGGAGGATGGCAAGACCCACTACGGCATGATCGGCTACCCGCTCAAAAACACCTTGAGTGACCACGGCGATGTGAACCGCGGCATCTGCGGCATCAAAGACGGTTATCTGGACAGCGTAGAGGAGTACACCAAAATCATGCGCGAGCATGACGGCGTGTGCCGCGGTGACAACCTGCACGGGGAACGTAAAAAGGTGGATCCTGAAGAGTTGGTATCCATGAACTTCTGGGTGTTTCCCGCCAGCTTTATCGGCCAGATTGAGGAACATTTCACACGTTTCATGAATGAGCGCGGCACCGAACTGAAGAGTGAGTGCTACATCCCCACCGTCGTGGATGAGCTCATCCACAACGGCGTAGCAGATTGTCGTGTCATCCGAACAACCGCCAGCTGGCTTGGCGTGACCTACCCCAGCGACAAGCCTGCTGTCGTCGAAAGCATTGCAAAGCTTGTGCAAGAAGGAGTTTACCCGGAAAAGCTTTAACCTCGACAAGTTATGTTCAATCTCAAAGCTATCGCAAATCTCTTTGACCTGCGCGCGGACTACGTGTACGGAGCCCCCTACGGCTCCGGGCACATTAATGACACCTACCGTATCGAGGTGGATCAAGCGGGTCTTCGTGTCAGCTACATTTTGCAGCGCGTAAACAGCAATGTCTTCAAACAGCCCATTCCTCTTATGGAAAATGTGTTGCGGGTAACCACCGAAGCACTGAGGGTTTTGCAAGCGGAAGGATGTAAGGATGCCTACCGCCGCACGCTCACCTTAGTGCCGGCTAAGGATGGCAAAGCTTACGCACAGGATGCGGAGGCGAATGTGTGGCGCGTCTATACTTTCATCGACCGGGCTCGTACCTATGACATGATCGAAAACCCGCAGCAATGTGTGGAAGTGGCGCGAGCCTTTGGCAACTTCCAAAAGCTCGGCGCTAATCTCCCCGGTGCACCACTCTTTGAGACTATCCCGGATTTCCACAACACGACCAAGCGCTTCGCTACCTTTAAAAATGCCGTGGCAGAGGATCCGATCGGCCGCGCTAAAACCGTGCAAAAGGAAATCGACTGGTTCCTCGAGCGAGAAGCAGATTGTCACAAGGTTGTCAACTACCTAGCCAGCGGCGAATTGCCTGTGCGTGTAACCCACAACGACACCAAACTCAATAACGTAATGTTGGATGATGTGACGGGTGAAGGCATCTGCGTAATCGACTTGGACACAACTATGCCCGGTAGCTCGCTGTACGATTTCGGGGATATGATTCGCACCTCGACTTCCCCGGCCGCAGAGGATGAGAAAGATACGAGTCTGGTGACCATGCGCATGGAGTATTTCGAAGCATTGGCCAAGGGATATTGCGAGGCCGCGACGTTCCTGACCCCGCTGGAGAAAGAACTGCTGCCTTTCTCGGGCAAACTGCTTACCATGGAGTGCGGAATGCGTTTCCTGACTGACTACCTGTTGGGTGACACATATTTCAAGATCCACCGCCCTGAGCACAATCTGGATCGCACGCGCACGCAAATTGCTCTCGTGGAATCCATCGAAAACCAGATGGAAGCCATGCAAACTGTAGTGGCTCGTTATTAAGTGAAAGAGATGTCTGCTGCGCACGATCTGCGCTGCAGGTATCGTGCGTGTAAATTGCCTCCACCTGCACGAACGGAAATTTTTCTGTTCGACATGGGCGGGGGCTTTTACTATAATGGCGAGACGTGGAGTTGAGGCGACCGCATCAAACTGAGGAAGGTCTTGTCCGTCTGTGGGCAGACAAGGCTTTGGAGCTCTGTGCGGATATTGACGATGAGGAGGCGCTGGCGGAATATCGCGAGCCGGTGGAGAAGGTGCTTGATGCGCTGAACCATGACCGACGAGTGGTCGTATTGGGGGGAAGCGGCAGCGGGAAGTCCACCCTGCTGGCAAATTTGTCCGGCGCTCCTGTAATTGCGCATGCAGTCATGGAGGGACATTATACCTGCTGGCGCTACATTTGCCGAGATGGCGACGCGAGTCACTCCCGCTTCATCCCCACGTCGACGCTTCGCGGACTGGAGCTGGTGGACACAGCCAGTCTGGAAAACGAAAATGTGCGACACACCTGCGAGCAGCTCATACAGGGCGCTGATGTCGTACTGGGTGTGCTGGATGCGCGTCGCGTGGAAATCTCGCCTGTGTGGGATATGCTGGCTGGAGTAGAGCAAGAAAAACGCTCTGCGTGGATGCTGGTCGTGGCCCAGGTAAATCACTTGGATGCTCGCGAAAGTATCGCACTGAAAGAGCATTTGCGCCAACTGAACCGCGCACACGGTACAGAAGGTGTGAGCATCTTTATCTACTCTGACGTGGATGACGCATCGGCGACAAATGCCATGCGCACATGCGTACAGGAGCTTCTGCAGGAAGCGCACGGTCTTTCGGCAAGCTTGCGCGTATTGGCCGAGCGAACCATGGATCTCGTGCAGCGTGCAGACCGCGTGCTCAGCGCTCGAGAAGGCGTGAGCCGTATGTACAGCGGCTTCATGGCTGGTATTGAACAGGAAATCGACAATTTCATGCACAGTCAGATGATTGGCTTGGCAGAGTACACCCGAGGCGCGCAACAAATGCTCATCGGAACGCTAGAGAGTTTGCTTGCCGAAGTGCGCCGTTCGCTCGGGTGGGCACTCTCCCCTGGCGTACTCCTGCGCTTGGAGCTGATGGGCGGGATGGCAGATAAGGAGCTTTACCGTCTCATGGATACTGCGTTGCAGCACATGCAAGAGGAAGCGGACAAGCAATTCACCATACAGTGCGAATCGCATTGGAAACACGTGCGCCCACGCATGAAGAAAGCGCTGGAGTGCGAAATTGGAGATTTCCCGAACGCCGCACTGCAGGCAGAATTGCAAACTCTGCGCGAGCGACTCGGCCGCCAAATGTTTGAGCCCCTCGCCTCTACGGGATTGCGCGCGCGCATGTTCAGTATTTTTGTAGATCGTACAGGATGGATGCAGGGCTGTGTTATCTGTATTTGTATTTTCCTCATATTGGCGGGTATGCTTGGCTTCTTAGGTCACGATACGCCTGCGGTGACATGCGTACTGCTCGCTATCGTGACATGGGGCTCCGGTTGCCTGGCTCAGCGCATTGCATCCCGCAATATTTGTGTTTCCATCCAAAATCTGGTGCGAGACATGTGTACCGCCTGTGAAAAACAATTCCACGCAGCAATGGAAAACCTTATTGTCTCACGCGTTGCGGCCTATCGGCAACTTTACACGGCTCCGCGCCGCAAAGTCGCCCGTCGAGAAGTAGAACTGCGGCCTCTCCAAGACCGTCAGAAGACCATCTACACCCGTTTGCGCATCTTGCTGCAGCACCTATAAGTTCACTTCCAAAGAGGTTCACAAATATTATGGCAGACCTATTTACCCCATTCGGCAAAAATCGACCTGCTCAACCCACAGCGCAGGCTGGCATGCCTCTGGCTGCGCGCATGCGTCCCGAGACCCTTGGGGAGGTAGCAGGACAACGTCATTTGCTAGATCCTGGCAAATTACTGCGCCGAGCCATAGAGACTGATCGCTTTTCCTCGCTCATTTTCTATGGACCGCCCGGCGTAGGAAAGACTACCCTCGCCTACGTAATCGCCCGCCATACAAGCGCCTATTTTGTAATGCTCAACGGTGTAGAATCCAATGTGAGCGAAATACGAGAGAAAATCGCCGAAGCCAGGACACGACTCAGCCTGCACAACCAGCGCACCATCCTCTTTGTAGATGAGCTGCACCGCTTCAACAAGGCTCAACAGGATGTGCTGCTGCCTCATTTGGAACGTGGCACTGTACGTTTTATCGGCGCCACGACTGAAAATCCCTATTTCGCCATCAATTCTGCCATGCTCTCGCGTTCGCAGATTTTTCCTCTCGAACCGGTGCCGGAGGAAGATTTGGTGGCACTGATGAAACGTGCGGCCGCTGACAAAGAACGAGGCTTGGGCAAAATGCCCTTGCTGGTGAATGAAGACGCCTTTCTACACATGGCTCGCAAAGCGGATGGTGATGCTCGTAAAGCTCTCACGGCTCTAGAGGTGGCTGCGCTTTCCACCCCACCGGGGGAGGACAGCCATATCAACATCACCTTGGAGGTAGCCGAAGAATCTATCCAGCAAAAAGCTGTACGCTACGACCGCGCCGGGGATGGTCACTACGACACCATCTCTGCGTTTATCAAATCTATGCGCGGTAGCGATCCGGATGCTGCTCTTTACTGGCTCGCCTTCATGCTTAACGCCGGCGAGGATATCCGCTTCATCGCACGACGTCTCGTCATTTGCGCAAGCGAGGATGTGGGACTGGCGGATTCTAATGCCCTGCGTGTAGCGTTGGCTGCGGCTCGTGCCGCAGAAATGGTCGGCATGCCGGAAGCGCGCATTCCATTGGCGCACGCCACAGTTTACATCGCTACTGCTCCCAAGAGCAATTCTGCTTACATGGCTTTCGAGGCTGCCATGAAAGACGTCAAGGAGGGCAAAACCTTGGCTGTTCCGGATCATTTGGCGACCCCCACGCGAAAAAAACTGGCACGGCTGCGCGGAGCTACGGAAGAAGAGACGACCTACAAGTATGCACACGACTTCGGGGAAGATCACTATGTTCCACAGGCATACCTGCCAGAGGGTCGCGTGTATTACCACCCTACGACCAATGGTATGGAGTTGCGCATTGGCGAGCGGATGGATATGCTGCGCAAGCGTCAGACATAAAGAATGCCTCGCGTATCTACCATACCGGTTGCCTTTGCGTCCCTATCCCACCTGCCCCTTTACCTCTCGGGCGAAGTTTTTTTCTCCCATGTGCACTTTTAGAGTGACTTTCGCGAGGGAATCTGGTAGGATGAATGTGCTTTCGATGGTTAGACAACTATCAGTCAGTTTACTTACAGCCTCTCTGGCTGTAGGTTGGCTTGTGCCCATGCTGCCAGCTCAAGACCGTAGCGCGGAGAGTACAGCGATTAGCGAAGCGTCTCGCAGACACGTCGCCATCAGCGATGCCCTTCAGCAGGTACAGCGGGCGCGCACTGCATACACGGAAAAACGATACAGCGATGCCGTAGATTGCTACCGCAACGCCCTTTCCGTATTGCCAATTGCTCCTGCTACAAAGAAGCAGCGCGAGTTCATTCAGCTTAGCTTGGCAGATGCATTGATTGCACGCGCCATCGACTACCGCAGCGTAGGCCGCACTGAGGAAGCCATTGCTTTCCTCAAAGAAGCCATGCAGCTGGATCCCGGCAGTAGGCGCGCAAAGCAGGAACTCATTTATACCGAAGATTCCGTACGAAATAATCCCGCTCTTACCCCAAGGCATGTTGGCAATGTGGAGGAGGTGAGCCGCCTGCTTACCCTAGCCTACGGTTACTACGACCTTGGCAAATATGACCAGGCTATTAAGACCTTTCAAAACGTTCTACGCCTTGATGAAACTAACGAGGCGGCGCGCCGCGGTATGGAGGCTGTGGAAAAACGACGCGCCGCCTATTACCGCACGGCGTATAATGCCAGTCGTGCTGCCAGATTAGCAGAGGTGGACGACATGTGGGATGATGCCCATAAGACAGAAATTCAACCTCCTCCACCAGAGGTTGCCCATGCAGAATCCAACACCCGCGAGGATGCGGATATCCGGGATGAAGAGCTTGCGAATGCTCGCGCACTCGAACAGATGGTGGTGCCCAGCATTGACGTGGAAAACGCCGACATTATGGAGGTGATAGATATCATACAAGGCCACGTTCGCCGCTTTCAGAGCGCATCATCGGCCGCTAACAGTCGCCCCATCAACATCGTGCCGAGCTTTGGCTCCCCGGATACCCCTGGTTACAAGGAGCTCATGCAGCGCCGCCGTTCCTTCCGTCTGAACAATGTTTCCGTGAAGGACTTACTCACAGAAATATCCCGTATCTACGAAGTGGATTTCTACTACATGCCCATTGGCGTGGAAATCACGTATTCCGGGCAGGATTATGGTCGTTTGGTGGACCGGATTTTCTATGTGCCTCCCCACTTCTTTGATGGAGAATCGGGTTCTGGAGGAGAAGAGGACGAGGAAGAAGACGAAGATTTTGCTTCCGGCGGTGTGTCGGTATCGCGCATTGACCCCGTAGCCGTGCTCAAAAAGATGAGCATCTCTTTTCCCGAGGGCGCCAGCGCTGTGTACCACGCTGCTTCGCGTCGCCTCACCGTGCGCAACACGCGACGTAATATCGCCCAGCTGGAGGAATTGCTGGCGGACATTACTCCAGTGGAGGATAGACTTGTGATGCTTACGGTGAAAGTGGTTGAAACGACAGAGGAGGATTTAGAGGATCTGGGATTTGAGTGGTTGCTTGGCGTTGATGCAGGATCCAAACTTTTTGCTGGTGGTGGTACCGACAAGGACGTGAGCAACGCCACGGGCATGCCTGCTATTACCCCTCTCTACCATAAAGACGACAGCACCTCCCCTGCTATCACATCTGGCCAGCGGTCGATCCGCCAGGTGGTTGGCCAACGAAATTTGGAAAATTTGATGAAGCGCGGGCATGTGCGCAACTATCTGGATGAGGTAGACACAGGATCGCTTTCCCCGACAATATTTGGTCTGCGTGGCGTGTGGTCCACAGTCGATGTGTCCATGGTAATGCGTGGCCTTTCCCAGAAAGGTGCCGTTGACACTTTAAGCAGCCCCAAGCTTATTTTCAACGCCGGTTCCGAGGAACAAGCCTCCTTCGTGAACGTGCGCGAACTCTTCTATCCCTCAAGCTATGAAGAGCCTCGGATTTCTGAATCAATGGTCATGCCCATAGAAGGCAATCCCGGCGACACAACCGATTACAACAATGATGGTGTGGTCGAGCCCGTACCGGCGCCAGTGTATGTCGGCGCCACTGCCATTGCCGTGGGTGCCAATCCAACTGATTTTGTACGGTACGGTGTGGACGAGGATAATGTGGGCGGCATCGGTACCATTGTACAAGTGCACAGTGCTGAGGTTTCCCCGGACGGCAGCAGAGTAAAACTCGCCCTTACCACCATTGTGAACGACTTTGAGGGCTTTGTGGACTGGGGCTCCCCCATTCATGCCGCCCTGCCGACAGACACTACGGTGGAAGATATCAAACTCACCGATAACCTGATTTACCAGCCGTTGTTCAAACGTATCATGACCAACACCGCCATCACTATTCAAGACGGCGCCGTTCTGGTCATGGGCGGTATGAGGGAAGCAAAAATTGTGCATTATGAGGACAAAGTGCCTATTTTGGGAGATTTACCATTGGTGGGACGGTTGTTCCGCTCAAGCGGGTCTGACAAAAAGAACCGCGCTCTGCTGATTTTTGCGAAGGTCAACATCGTGGATCCCACGGGCAACCATATTCACCAGGCTTCAGACGAAGCAACCGCGCAAAACCCCATGTGAATGCCATGTACGCGCTTGCCTCATGACAGGTCAATCTGAGATCCGACAAGAATGGTGGTCCAGGCCGCTGGGTCACTTGGTCTGGTTTCTCATTACGCTGGTGTGTATGACTCTGCGTAAGCGTGTGCTCGGCGACCCCCAAGTGCTGCGGGAAAAGCAAACCATCGTGGCTATTTGGCATAACCGTATTTTTACCCCATGCTATTTCTACCGCTATATCATCCGAGGCCAAATAGAAATGAGCATGCTTACCAGCGCCAGTAAGGATGGTGCCATGCTTGCCGCAGTGGCGGAGGATTATGGCATGAGCACTGTGCGAGGTTCCAGTGCCAGGCGGGGAGCAGAGGGCTTTATGGATATGGTGCGCGAGCTACAGTCTGGCAGGAGCATGTGCATCACACCGGATGGTCCGAAGGGGCCCGTCTATGCCTGCCGTCCGGGGATTATTAAGCTTGCTTCACTGAGCGGTATGCCCGTCGTGCCGATTCGTATTCATTACTCCTGCTGCTATCGCGTGCACTCGTGGGATCGTTTCTTCGTACCGCTCCCTTTTTCGAAGGTGACCTTAGAGCTGGGAAATCCACTTGCAATACCAGAAAAACTTGATGCGGATGAATTGAGCGCCCAGTGTCGCCGCTTAGAAAAGGCACTGCGCGATGAGGATTACTCTTCTTTCTACAAATGAGAATGCAAATACTATGACAACGATTATTGATGGCAAAGAAACCTCCCGCCAGGTGCTGCAAAATCTGCACGTGGAGATTGAACAACTCAAGCAAGCCGGCCACACTCCTGGACTAGCTGTGGTGCTGGTGGGTGAAGATCCGGCATCACGCGTGTATGTGAACTCCAAAGTTAGGGCGTGTGAGGAGTTGGGAATTTACTCCCAAAAATGGACACTTCCTACTGAGACTACCCAGGACGAATTGGTGCAGCTTATCCACCAACTCAACGCTGATACGCGTATCCACGGTATCCTCGTACAGAGTCCCCCGCCTGAGCATATTGATGAACAGGCGGTGATTCTCAATATTGACCCGCGCAAGGATGTGGATGGGTTCCACCCCATCAACGTTGCCAAACTTGTGCTGGAGGATCCTTCCGGTTTTGTTCCGTGCACGCCGCTGGGTTGTATGGAGCTGCTGCGGGTTTACGGCATCCCCACTCAAGGTAAGCACGCCGTTGTCATCGGGAGAAGCATGATTGTGGGAAAGCCCATGGCAAACTTGCTGGTAGCTAAGAATGCCAATGCCACGGTTACCATTGCCCACTCACGCACAGCCGACCTCCCGGGACTCTGCCGAACGGCAGATATCCTTGTGGCAGCAGTGGGGCGCCCAGGCTTGGTGACAGCCGACTTCATCAAGCCCGGTGCAGTGGTGCTGGATGTAGGCATCAACCGTGTGGAGGATGCTACTCGCCCGCGCGGCTACCGAATTGTCGGTGACGTGGACTTTGCCTCCGTTCAGCCGGTCTGCTCGGCCATCACTCCCGTCCCCGGTGGCGTAGGTCCCATGACAATTGCCATGCTCATGAGCAACACGGTGAAAGCCTGCAAGCTTGCCTGCGGGGTATAACGATTTCTCTCTACTAAATGCGGAAACACGGCTTACTTGGAGGGGAAGCAGTGATCCTCCCCGTAGCCAAAGTGTTCGGCCACATAGTCCACATCCTTGTCACCCCTGCCTGAGCAATTCACGAGGATGGCACCGGGGCCGAGTTCGCGGGCACGGCGCAAAGCGTACGCAATGGCGTGTGAACTTTCCAGCGCCGGAATGATACCCTCGTAACGAGAGAGCTTAAAGAAAGCATCTATGGCCTCCTCATCCGTTGCACTCACGTACTGCACACGGCCCAAATCGCGCAGATATGCGTGCTCCGGCCCCACGGAGGGATAATCCAGTCCGGAAGCGATGGAATAAACCGGCGCGGGATTTCCCTCCTCATCTTTGAGCATGATGCTATTGAAACCGTGCATCACTCCCTCGGTGCCGAAGGACATGGAAGCAGCGTGCTCACCTAATTTTTCGCCACGACCAAGGGGCTCCACACCGACAATATCCACCGGATCGTCCAAGAATGCAGGAAACATGCCCATTGCATTCGAGCCACCGCCCACGCATGCGCAAACGATATCCGGCAATATCCCCGTCATCTCCATAAATTGCTCACGCGCCTCGTGTCCAACCACCATCTGAAAGTCGCGCACCATCATCGGGAACGGATGCGGTCCCACTACCGAGCCAATGCAGTAGATAGCCGTCTTGTAGTCGCGCAAGTAGGCCTCAAACGCGCTATCCACCGCTTCTTTGAGCGTGCGCAGGCCGTGCTTCACACACACCACATTCGCACCAAGCATCTTCATGCGCGTCACGTTCGGCGCTTGCTTAGCGATATCCACCTCACCCATGTGCACCTCACACTCCAGTCCAAAGTACGCCGCCGCCGTTGCGAGAGCCACACCATGCTGCCCTGCACCGGTCTCCGCAATGATCTTCGTCTTACCCATAAATTTGGCCAGCAGGCCTTCACCCATGCAGTGGTTGAGTTTGTGGGCGCCGGTATGATTCAAATCCTCACGTTTCAAGTATATTTGTGCACCGCCGTTGAGGCGCGAGAGACGCTCACAATGGTACACCGGGGTGGGACGCCCTTGGAACTGTTTGCGGATGCGTCTCAGCTCGTTGATAAATTGAGCCGAGTGACAAATGCTCTTGTAAGCCTCGGTGATTTCCTTGAAAGCAGGCTCCAATTCCGGCGGCAAATAGGCCCCGCCGTATTTCCCATAATAGCCCTGCGCATCAGGGTTGCGGCGTAAATAGGTGCGATAATCCATACGATTCGTATTCTACCAGAATTCTGTTTTTTTGCAAGCTTTGGAAATCTGTACTCCACATCCGTCCCAAGAAAAAGCGATTCCAATATTCAGTCATCGGCGCGTAATGTAGCATAATGTCTTCATAATTTACGATTTATGATTTACGATTTGGAATTTAGCGCGCCTGCGGCGCGGAAATTTTGCGAAACAGGTGCGGAGGAATGTAGTGGAACCATACGCGAGTGTGGTTAAAAAGGGGCAGTGGCGTCTGGCGGTGCCTATGTACGATTTACGACATGCTCGACGGAGGTAAGGCGTTTAACTTGGCTCAAAAATCGTGACGACAGCGGTCATCATGATGACGGCTCTAAAGAACCTCTCTGCATACGTTGATGATTCGAAAAAGAATCTGCGCAATGCGCACATTATTAATCGCAAATCATAAATAGGCAAACGCATTTTCTAATGCGTTTGCCCTGAGTGAACCGCCCGTCGAGTTTCCTCGACGGGCGGCACTACATTTACCTGTTGTTTGCGTTGCTTTTTGAGAAGGCCATTTGTGGATCATCCTCAGAAGCCCATACGAACGCCCAGGGTGGCGCTCCATGTGTTGGCGTGCTCACGAAGTTCGCCGCCCGCATTCACGTAAATGCACGAGTTCGGCGTCATCGGTACGTTCACTCCCGCGCCGAATTGGAACGCCGTGCTACCGGTCTTTGACCCGTACACACTCTGCGTGAAGTTCGGATCCGTCAGCAATGCCACGTTCGCCACGCTCCGGCGGTCGCCCAGGTCCTGCGCCACATTCGCATGCAGTTCCGTGCTCACCGTGCGGTTGACGGCCTTTGCGGAGTCGATTGCCGCCAGCCAGCGCAGCCCAAGACCCAGTGTCATCGTGTCTCGCGTCTGCTTCTCTGTGGCAAGTCCTACGCCTCCCGCATTCTTCTCGCTGAAGCCGTCCATGCTCGTATGCTGCACGGCCACGTTGAACAGCGGCTGGAGGATGTTGCTCTTGTTCTCCTTCACGGGGTGGAAGTCACAGGTGAGTTCCCACATCGCTCCCAAGCTGCTGCCGCTCGCATTGCTCGTGGCGGTGTAGCTGCCCGCTCCGTAATTCACCGTGCGCCTGAGATCAGCCTCATTCGTGCCCACAGTGAAGAGCAAGGTGTTGCCCCAGCGTCCGTTCTTCGCCTGACTCCACGCGCTCACGTAGTAGCTGTCCAGATCGCCCTTGGCGTAGTCGGCGGCGCGCGCCTCCAAGTCGCCATAGTTGGCGGCGAGACTTAGTCCCACGCTCCAGTGGGCGTTCACCTGAGCATCGATGCCCACGGCGCCGCCCCAGGAGTTGAGGCGATAGCCGCTCTCATCCCCGATGCTGTGCTGCTCGGAGAAGAAGCTCGTGCCCTCCACCCAGACGTGCGTGGTCTTGCATGGGCGCTGCTGCTGCGTTGCTTCGTCATTGCCGGCGCAGCGCAGGCGTGCAGCCTGCAGGGCGTGATCGCGCACGCGGCTCGTCTGGTTGCGCAGGGCAGCGCTCTGCGCCGCGGAGACTGAGGTGAGCGTGCTGCCTGCCATCGCGGCGAGCGCCTTGTGGGCAACGGACGGATTGCTCTGCATCGCGCCAGCTATCACCTCTGCCACACGCTCCACATCCGGATCAACTCCGTTGATGCTGCTGCGCAGTACATGACCGGACAGCAGGGCGGCACCGGCTTTCTCGTTGAATGTTTCGGCAAAGGCAATCACCGGGTTGACGTCCTGATCAATCAGGGTGAGTGATACGGTGCTACCCAATGCCTCCGCCGCAGGCGCTGCCTTCCGGAACAGAGCGATCTTCTCCTCTGCGGCTTCTGCGGCAGCAGCTTCGCTGTTCATGAACGAAACACAGGCCTTCTTGTAGCGCCAATTGAGCGTGCCGGTCAGCTTCACCTCCACGTTCTCGTCCATCTGCTGTTTCCCGATAGTTCCTTCATCCAACTCAGAGCCTTCTTCGTACCTTCCATGCACCGCGTACACGTGCGCTCCTCTCATGATGACCACGTTCTTCAAATCCTCATTCGAGGCGATGATATCCTTCAAATTGTGGATCTCAAAGATCGTTTCGTCTTCAATGATGATGTTCCGGCTCACGTTGACCATCGTGTCGCTCGCACCGTCCTGCCAGAGGTCTCCATTGCTCAGATCCATGAAGATGCGTGTTGTCGCATGTTTGCGCAGGACGAGATCCTTCTGCACTTGGAGCGCTTCTTCTGAAGCATCCGACAGGATCATGACGCTTTCCTCACTGTTGTCCAAGGTGCCGTTGATGTTCGCTCCGCTGAGTGCATATTCACCCTGCATGGTTGTATCGCCGGTGATAGTGCCCGAGAACGTGCCTTCCCCTGTCAGCGTGACGCCTCCTGCCGTCACGTTCTTTCTCCCCTCCAAGTCCTGAAGAGTGACCGCGTTCTTTCCGAAGTTGGCGCTTGCTGCTTTTTCGCCCATTTGGAAGGTTAAGTCCTTGCCCAGCTCCACATCACCCACGGTGAAGTCACCATCCAGCACGACGGTGCCGGAGCCGGTGATGCTTCCCTGGCTATCCTCACTCACACCTCCGGACAGCGTAAGCTTACCATCCACCTGCAGTGTGCCGGAGGTTCCGCCTTCTTCTCCGCCAGCTCCCTTTTTACCAAGAGAAAGCTCGCCGTCGATGAAGCTGTCATTGCCGCCAATCGCCAGCTTGCCCTCCTCCACGGCGACATCTCCACCGGCTTTCAGATCGCCCTCCACAGTCAGACTTGCGTCTCCGGTCTTCCTGAGATCAACTTCATCTCCGGCAACTATATTGCCGTGGAGGGTTGTATCGCCCGTGGGAACAAAAGCGGACTCCTCATGTTTGTTTTCGAATGCCACGGTGCCGCTTCCCTGGATCTCCAAGTCTTTACTGCCTTCGAGCTGCCTGACGACTCCATCCGGTCCCTCTGCCGTCACCGTTGTCCGTTCATCAATTACCACTTTGTCGAATTGAGAAAGTTTTTTGGCATCAACACTCACATGACCCACGGCATCCTCAGTTCCGTCAACGGCTGCGTCCCAGATGTTGCTCTGTCCTTTCAGCACGAGCATGCCCTGGGCTGCATCGTAGCTCTCCACCTTCAGTCCCCAACCGGTTCCTATCACGAAGTGCTCCTCTGCCCATGTCACGGCTGCCTCTCCGGTCTCCCCTCCGCCGAGTTGCCCATTTGTGATCCAGACTTTAAGGGTGATGCCGCCATCCTCTCCCACGGCTTCCGCGATCTGCTGTCCCACAAAATTAAGGGTGATTTTCTTCCCCGATGCCACATCCACAACGCTGCCTGTTCCGACCTCACCTGCCCCGGCTGTCCCGAATTGGAAGAAAGCCTGTTTGCCCTCGGGGCCGCCTTTTCCATCCACCCATGCGTTTTGCTCTGTTACCTTGAAGCTATTATCGGTATGCAGGGTCAGGGTACTCCCCTCCTTCAGTCCGGTGAGGTAAGTGTCTTTGCCCGCCAGCTGGATGCTTGTGATGCGCGCGGCGTCCACTCCGCCCAGATCCAACGCGCCGGTGTACGTGTCACTGGTCTGAATGGCCAGTTTCCCCGCATAGTTCCCGGCATTTGCCAGGCTCCCGCCGTGCATGGTGATGCTTCCTTGCGCTGCCTGATTGCCCAGGTCATAGCGGCTCGTCCTCCCTTCCATGGTGACGGCGCCATTCATGCTCCCGCCGCTGAGGGTGAGTTTCGCTCCGTCACTCAGCGAGAATTTCGCGCCTTCACCAATACTTCCACCTGCCTGGGTGTAACTAGTGCCCTCCCCGCTCAATGCGACGGAGGTGCCGTTGATTGTCCCGTTGCTCTGCGTCATGGTCGCGCCGCCACTCAGCTCCAACGTGCCACCGGTAATCTGACCTCCATCTTGTCTCATGCTCGCGCTGCCGCTCAGTGTGATGGAGGCATCGTCGATTGCTCCTTTGCTCTGCGTCAGGTTTGCACCATCGCTCAGCGAGAATGCCGCACCTCCATCGATGCTCCCACCCGCTTGGGCGAAACTGGCTCCCTCCATCAGGGTGAAGGTCGCACCGCTGATTGTGCCACTTGCCTGGGTGTAGCCAGTGCCTTCCCCGCTCAATGTGACGGAGGTGCCGTTGATTGTCCCGTTGCTCTGCGTCAGGTTTGCACCATCGCTTAGCGAGAATGCCGCACCTCCATCGATGCTCCCACCCGCTTGGGCGAAGCTGGCTCCCTCCGTCAGGGTGAAGGTCGCACCGCTGATTGTGCCACTTGCCTGAGTGTAGCCAGTGCCTTCCCCGCTCAGTTTAATGGAGCCGCCCTTGATCGCTGCCTCTCCCTTCTGACTCATCTGAGCGCCGTTTTCGAGTTGCGTGTTTTGCACCTCATAGCTCACTCCACCGGCTAAGGTCAGACTCGCTCCGCTGCCAAGCTTCACGTTGCCCTCACCGCTTATGCTCCCGCGACTCTCTTCGCTCATCTCCGTAGCCCCGGTTAGCTCCAGCGCCCCGTCCACCTGCAATTTGCCTCCGCTCATAGCAAGTGTCCCGATGCTGTTGGCTGTCCCACCCAGAGCAAGGGTACCTTCTTTCACCTGCACGGTGCCGCTACTCTCCAAGTTTCCATGCACGTTTAACGCCGCATCTCCTGTTTTCTCGAGGGTTGCGGCCTCCAACCCCGTTCCTTCCACGCGAATATTCCCGTAGAAGTTCGTGTCGCCATTGGCACCGTCGGTATCGGTATTCTCATTGTGCAGCTGCACGGTGTGGCCGGCTGTGGCTCCCGATTCTGTCTTCACGATGAAGTCGCCGTGCGTCTCTTTGTCACTTCGCAACTGGTGGACGATGGTGGTGGGCGTCTCTTCCTGCGTGGTCGGCAGTGTGAGGGTCAGGTCCTCGTCCACAATAACTGCGCTGTAGTTGTTCAACAGATCTGCCACGTCCACGTTTTGTCCGTTGCGCGAGGCGATCCAGACGCCCTCCGTGCTGCCCGTGAGGATTAGGTGTCCGCCTTCTGCATCATTCAGCAGCAGTACCTTGATACCGTCCAGTCCTGTCTCCAGCACAAAATGTTCTTTCAGCCACGCTTCCAGCTCCTTTTGTCCTCCTTCCGGCATTCCGCTGAAGCTGCCGTTGGTGAAGAGGATTTCCAGCTGCCCTTCGATGTCCTTCAGTATCTTGTTCTCCAGGCGCAACTGTAGCTTACCGGCCTCACCGAAGGCGATTTGTCCTTTTCCATCCTGGAACTGCACCATCGTTCCTCCCGCCGATTCGGTTTGTCCTCCGCGGTACACGACGTGTTGCTCGCCCACAACCATCTCGTCTCCTGCCCTGAAGGTGAGCGTGCTGCCGCTCTTCAAGTTGCGCAGTTCCGTTCCGGACGCTTCGATCTGGACCTTGGTGATGCGCGCGGCATCGACTCCGCCCAGATCCAACGCGCCGGTGTATGTAGCATCGGTCTGAATGGTCAGTTTTCCCGCATAGTTCCCGGCATTTGCCAGGCTTCCGCCCTGCATGGTGATGCTGCTTCCTTCCGCGACCTGATTGCCCAGGTCGTAGAGGCTTGCCTCCCCTTCCATGGTGACGGCGGCATTCATGCCCCCGCCGCGGAGAGTGAGGGTCGCGCCGTCGTTCAGCGAGAATGTCGCATCTTTACCAATGCTTCCACCTTCCTGGGTGAAGCCGGTGTCCTCCCCGCTCAATGTGATGGAGCCGCCGTTGATTGTTCCGTTGCTCTGCGTCAGGGTCGCACCACCGCTCAGATCCAATGAGCCACCGGTAATCTGGCCTCCATCTTGCGTCATGGTCGCGCCGCCCTTCAGCGAGATGGAGCTGTCTTTAATTGTCCCGTCACTCTGCGTCAGGTTTGCGCCATCGTTCAGCTCCAACGTGCCGCCGGTAACCTCGCCCCCTGTCTGCGTCATGGTCGCGCCGCTCAATGTGATGGAGCCGCCGTTGATTGTCCCGTTGCTCTGCGTCAGGTTTGCACTGCCGCTCAGTGTGATGGAGCCGCTGGTAACCTCGCCTCCGCTCATCTCAAAAGCGCCCGCTACCTGCAGACTCAACCTTCCATCGCCCTTCGATGTAATCGTGCCGGTTTTAAGCTCATACTTGCCGCCCTCTTCTACAACGATATCGTTTGCAGCAATTTGACCACCTTCCTGGCTCAGAGTGCCCTTCACATCAATCCCGGAGACCTCCATATTCAGGTGCGAACCGGTACTCAATTGCCCTTCCTCATCAACGATCAAAGTGCCGGAGCCGATGATGGCGCCCTCGCCCTCCTCCGTACCACGCTGCTGCTCCCCACAAAGCGTTAAATTGCCATCCACCTTCAAGGATAGCCCTTTGTCCAATACTTCAGAGTTCCCCACGGTTAAATTGCCTTCTTCCGCCACGGTGATCGTGCCATCCCCTGAAAGCTTGCCTTCACTCAGCTCGCTTGTCCCGGAAAGGGTGAGCGAGCCATCCACCTGCAGTGTGCCGCTCTTACCAAGGGAAAGCTCTCCGCCAATGGAGTGCTCGCAGGTCTCGCCAAGCACAAGTTCACCGGCAGCTACAGTGACATCACCACCGGCTGTCAGCCCTCCTCCCAGCGTAAGCGTTCCATCGCCGGTTTTGTGGAGATTCACTTCTTTTTCAGTTTCGAGAGCCCCAGTGAGTGTGGAGGATGAAGCATTCGGGAATGCATCTACCCCCGAGTTATCGAGGGTGACTTCCCCGCTCCCGGTGATATGCAGCTTGCAATCTCCTCCCAATTGCTTGAGAGTACCGCCGCCGACCGTGGATTTCAGCTCTGTGTTGTCGTCAATCACAACCTTGGTGAATTCTTCCCCCACAGCGTCCAAATTCCCGACACGTACGCCTGATTCGCCTGGGTCGCCCAACTGCTCTTTCGACTTCCACACATTGTAAATATTACCCGTGATGAGCAACTTGCCGGTTTCGTTTTCAAGCTCCACGGAGGTATCATGAAGTCCCCAGCCGTCCCCGATGTCAAAGAAATCGCTCGCTTCTCCACCGTCACCGCCCAGCGTCAAAGTGCCGTTGGTGAACCACACTTCTACTTCCACCTCCCCATCCTCGGCATACTTCAATGCACCATCACCAAGTTCACCACCAAAATCAAGCGTTATCTTTCTACCCGCAGTGTCAGCCCCTACACTTCCGCTACCACTGGTAAATTGGAAAAGCGCATGCCTTTGCCCATCGCCCTGGACGGAATCCTTTACCCAAGCACTTTCCTTACCCAGCTTAATCCTATCACCACCACTCAACCTCAGCGTGCCGCTACCCAGATCCTCCAACCATACCTCCTGTCCATTCGCTTTGAACGATGTCACTTTATCAGCGCTCAATTTCCCCATCTTCATGGCACCGGAAAAAGCCTCATCTACATCGATGACTACGGAAGTTCCCTTGTAATTTGTCGCATTCGCCAGATTACCACCATGCATCGTGATTGCTTGATCACTCGAGTGACCCGATCCTGTACTATAGGTCGCGCCATCATAAAGGATCACATTACCAGATAAGGCGTTTGTGGCTGTGCGCGTCAGCTTTGATTCCCCTCTCAATACGATACTGGTGCTGGATGTCCCGCTTGATCCACCAATTGTGCCCTTCGTCCATTGAAAACATGCCTTATCCTGCAGTTCGATAGTGACTTCCGTTGCGTTCTGCTTCGTCCCACTATAACCGATGTTACCGCCACTCATCACGAACTGAGCGTTTTCGCTCATAGTAATGGCTGTCGCTGCGGATGCCACACTGTCAGCGGAAGAGTCTACCCCACCAATGCACCCTCCGGTGTTGAGTGTGAACTTGCTTGTCCCTGACATCGTAATTTCTACCGTGGCAGAAACAATTTTTTCACCGTGATTTCCATACTTTGCCTGGCCGATGATGAGATTAGAAGCAGTATCACTAGTACCAACCTTCTCCATGGATAGGGATGCATTTCCGATCATCGATATGTGAACTTCCGCTTGAGAACTCATTCCCGCACTACCCGTACTCGTTGTTGTTGTAGCTTGTCCGATGATGCCTTTCGTTCTCATTACAAGAGAACCACCGTTTCCAATATTTATTGTGGTGGTGGCTTTCCCCCGATCCGCGTACCCTATAAGAGCACCCCCTCTTGTATTGTCCTCACACACCATCAGGAATTGAGCCTTTTTTGCATCAGCTTCAGCCAATGTGAGATCGCCTACATTGAGCTCGATCTCGGTGAGAGAACCATCATCTTTGCCCACATTACCAATAACAGTTCTCGAAGAGCTGTTGGAAACCGTTTTTAAATTGAAACAACCGCCATCCTTGACAGTTATTGCTATTTTAGATGTATCGGCTCCCCCGCTGCTGGAATACGTGCTTGTTTGGCCTATGGAGCAAGCAGCAGCACCGTTGCAATACATATCAAACGAACTGGACTCACCCTCAACAAGAATGTTAACTGTACTCAGACTCTCTTTTCCCTCTGATCTGCCGATGTTTGCTTGAGAGCTGCCTGCCGATGTAAAGACAAATTTTCCACCACCGGTAACGTTGATATTTGCTGTTGAGGTCTGCTTGTAACTACCATTGGAAGAGTAGCAAGACCCTATATCCCCATTCGTCTGCCTGAACTCGCTGCCGTTGCCATCCACATTAATTGTTACTGCCACTTCTCCATTAACGTAGTTTTCCAAGCAACCTACCGATCCTACGCCGTTGCTACCATCCATATCAAAAAGGCTTCCCCCGTACACGTTGATAAGAGTTGTGATCGGTGCACTGGTTGATCCTCTATATGCCTTCCCCAAATCTGCTTTCCCAAGAGTAAATTTTGCGTGATTCAGAAGATTGATCTCCAATGTTGATGGTTTCGTATTGCCATACCCGATGTTCTGTCCAGCGAACTGAGCAGTATCGAATTTGAAAGATGCCCCTTCCCCTGACACGGTAATTGTGGTATCGCCATCCTCCGTACCGCCTTGCTGCCCGCACACAACTTCCTTAATCGAGCCCTCATTATCAACCGTAATCTCGACTGTTCCCTTATATTTCTCATTTATTATCCCATCCCATTCGTCTTGGAGTTTTCCATCGTGGGTAAGGCTGACATTTCCATAGGTCGGCAGGGTGGTCATCACCGCCATTAGGGCGGCGAACAACGTGATAGGTAAATGGAGTTTCATGGTAAAATAGGATAGTTCTTTGTTCGGAGCGGCAACAGGCGAATCAAAATCTTTGTCACCTCTACGCTGCGGAGAGGATACGTATTTGGAATACGTATCCACGCATACATAATTCGTTGATTATGTATATTTACAAAAGTATAAACAACTGATTTTTTTGCCGTTGAAGATGCCTTCTCCCCCAAAAAATTGAATATGAAGGATAAGAATTGAAACCCCGGCAAATTCGTTGACTCAGACTATGAAAGGATAAGATATAAAATCGGCAGTTCAACCCCGCACTCTCTGCAACACTCGTTGCAGAATAGTGTTATGATCAAGTCATTTTATGAATGCATGGGTTGGAGTGCCGACGAACCTATTTTGTGCGATGAGGGCGTGCTTGTCAAGCTGCACGTTAATTCAGAGTTGGCTTTGAATTGCCCGCGATGCGGGTGTCCTCTTTGCATGCATACAAGGAAAGTCATTAATGGTTTGGATTTGCCAACTTGTGATCGCACGACTTAAAATTAACTCAGCGAAGATAGAATCCTTTGATGCAGGCATCAAACGTATACAAAACAAATAATGTGGTTGGTATCCACAAAGTTGGATATCTATTCTTAAAAACTCGCCAAATCTTTTACCTACGCCTCCAGCGAAATTGGCAACCCTAAGAATTTTCAAATTGAGGCTTGACATACGTATTCCAAAAACGCAGAGCAAAAGAAAAAGGAGAACAAATGAAGGAAGAAAGCAAGAACATAACTGAGGAAGAGCGAGCGCTCATTATCATGATGAGATCCATCAAAGTACAAGCGCATGAAGTGATGCACTTTGTGCAAGAGGGGCTGAAGCGAGGAGGGGGTAAATTGCGGCGAGCGGAACGCTGCCTGGAGCTGGGAGAGGAGGAAATGAAACGCAACCGGCGAACGGTGAGTTTTGCACAGGCGGTAGAAGCAGCAGCGGAGGAGAAAAAGGAGAGACGGGCGCGCACGCAGAGTGACTTTCGGCAAGCGATGAGACGACTGATGCGCGAGTGTCCGCAGGTGAAGTTACGACGTGTGCGCAGCATACGCAGCGAGGAATGCGCCGCATGGCTGGAGAGGGCATATACCACACCAAGCCAACGCAAGAAGGCACGCGTGGCGCTCAGCAGTGTATTCAGCACAGCCAAACGTCGCGGTTGGTGCTCCGAAAACCCGATACGCAGCATCCCTGTGCCTCATATCCGAGAAAAGAGCATCAGCATCCTCAGCAAAGAGGAACTCACACGTTTAATGCACACCGCCGAGACATTCAATGGCGGCTCTTGTCTCGCTCCGCTGGCTATCATGCTCTACGCCGGAGTACGCCCCAACGAAGTGGAGCGGCTGTGCTGGGGCGACGTGCGGCTTGAAAACGGCAGGATTCTTATCGCACCGCGCCACAGCAAGACCGGAGGCGCGCGCCACGTTACCATCTTCCCACCATTGGCCCGCATCCTACAGCGCATCCGCCGCCCTGATGCTGAACGAATCTGTCCACCGAACTGGAGACGACTCCAAACCCTCCTGCACCACGAAGCCGGCTTTACCGCATGGCAACCGGATGTCCTGCGTCACACTTTCGCCACACACCACCTCGCCACCTTTCGCAACTACGCCGAGCTGCAGCTCGAAATGGGTCACCGTTCTGCTGAGTTGCTGCGCACTCGCTACATCGCGATGGAAGGCGTATACCGCCACGAGGATTCCCTGCTTGTCAACTAAACATCCTAGGGCAACCACATCCGTCCCAAGAAAAAGCGATTCCAACACGCAATTCATTTACGATTTACGATTTGCAAATAATGCGCAGCGGAGCTGCGGGAACTGCAAAGCAAATGCAAAGCGGAATTTTCGAAGGCGATGGCAGTGGCGCCTATGTATGATGTACGATTCAAGAAATTCCCGCGCTTGCGCGCGGACTTAGCGAAGTTTGCTGTTTTGCTGACTTACCTTCTTCATCCGTGGGAAACGCATGAGGAACGGGTTGAATGAGACCAGAGAAGATTTTATTGGGACACGTGTGTCTGTACTCAGGGCAAACGCCACATCCATCCCAAGAAAAAGGCGATCCCAACATGCAGTTATCGGCACGAAATGCAGTATAACTTGTTCATAATTTACGATTTATGATTGGAGAAATTCGTGCGCCTGGCGACGCAGGGGGCGGAGCCGATGGGGCGGCGGTGAGTTAACATGCGCAATCCACATTCGAAAAAGCCCGGATGCGTGTGGCGACGCATCCGGGCATAATCCAATTCTCTAATCCCGTCTTTCTGAACAATCAGAAGCTCATCCTGATGCCCACAGAGCCGGTCGTTTCATGGGAGTCTCCGCGCAGCACTGTTTCGGCGCTGCCGATAATTGCCGTTTCCTTGCTCACAGGCACCGTGAGCGATGTCCCCAAGCTGTACCCCCAGCGGTTACGCTTGGCTGCTCGCACGTTGTAGGGCAGGTCCGGAGCGCCGGCGTAGCGCATCGTCACATCCGTCCCCGTATCGCCCACGGAACTCACCAACGCCGCCTGCATGCTCAGCACCGCCGCAGGGACATTTCCCATCAACATGAACGAGAAGTTGGCTCGCACGCCCAGCGAGAGATCCGTTGCCCACGCTTCATGCGCGTCGGCGCTGATGGATGCTGTCCCCGCTCCGCTCTCGTGGAACGCCTTGATGTGACTGTACGTGCTCTCCAGGGAAAAGAAAGTTTCGAAGCTGCCCGTCTCTCCGGAGCTCAGGGTAACCGCTATTTCCTCCGAGAAGTTCAAGGAATTGCCCTTCATATCCCGCGCGCTGCTGACCAAACCGTATCCCGCGCGATGCATGCTGAACTTGTGCTCGCCCACGCCCACCGTGGTCGTGCTGCGCAGTCCATCCGTGATATTCGTCACGAGGTAGAGATCCTGACGATAGGTGTCCTCGTGGTACCTCTCCTGCGCGCCGGAGGGCGCCACTCTTGCCCGCCCTGCGCTCAGCGCCAGACCCAGCAGCGTATGCTTCTCCAGCCTGGTTTCCATGCCAAAGACGCCGCCGTATTCCGTCCGGTTGTAGCCGCGGCCGTTGTAGTCACGCTGCATGGAGGTAAAGTCATCGTAAGCGCTGATGAAGGCTGCGAGCGATGACTCCGACGAGAGGGTCTGCCCACTCCCGATGGTCGTGCGCAAGCGACGCAG
>CANQSS010000005.1 GCA_947626545.1 uncultured Akkermansia sp.
ATTTGCCCAAAAATCGCCAACTCCTGCTATCATCATGCTTCCCGCCCATGAGATACATTTTCTTGGGACGGATGTGGCAATGAAGTGGATGTGATCCTCCGACTGCGTGGGGCCAAGGCAGAGAAACTCAGCAAACTGAGAAATACGGAATGGAAAATGGGCGATTTTTCCGGAAGTCCGATGCCACTCGCCCTACTTTACCGCATCGGTGCGAGAAAGTTCATTCTCCCGGAGGATCTCTCCAGCGTGGGAGTGGAACTGCTGCAACTCCTCCGCGCGCTCGGAAAAAAAGTGGATATCATCGACCCCGAGCTGCAGATGAAAATTGCGTCTCAGCTGAAGCAAGAAGGAACCGCTCCTGCCCTCATTGACGCCGAAGACAATGCCGACGTGAACGCATTGTCTGGACACGTGGGGGGATGGGAATGGAATAGTAATCTTGGAGACCTAGGCAAAGCAACGCTTCTTCACCAAGCGGCGGACGAGGTTAACCTTACCAATGTAAAACTCCTCCTTGCCCGCGGAGCTAACCCCAACGCGACAGGAGATAATCAATTGACCCCGCTGATGGCAGCTGCCAATTCAGCGGGCGAGACGGAAGAGACTAAAAATTCTACACATCGCACCGAGATTGTGAAACGTCTGCTGGATGCAGGGGCAGATATACATGCCAAAGATTCCGCTGGAAATGGCGTTATCTATTATGCTGCCTATGGTGGATTCAAAGACCAACTCTATGGTGAAAGCAACTACCGCGTGAGCAAAAAGTCTGAAGCGGACATCCTGCGAATGGTGGAGCAGCTGATTAAGGCGGGGGCGGACGTACCCAAGGATATCCTCGCTCGGAAACTGAGACCGGAGATATCGTCCCCTGCCGAGCGGGAGAAGCTGGCTCTCATGTTGCTCGATGCTGGAGCCGATCCCCTGGCAAAGGGGAAAGATGGGTGGACCACCCTCATGGTCAACGGCATCTGCGGTGGCAAGATTGCCAAACGTCTGCTGGATGCCGGGGTGGATCCGACCGTGAAATGCGGAGAGAAATCAGCCATGAGTCTCGCTATGGCAGAAGGCTCGGTAGAGGTCGTCGAGCAGCTCAAGGAAAAGGGGATCGACCCCGGTGAACTGCAAATCGTGGACCCGGAGAAGATCGAGCCTCTGCTTAAGCTCGGCGCTCGTATCCCCAAGGATATGACCCAACGCCTCCTCTCCGATACGGATTCCGCTTCCGGAAGCTTCGGATTCTACAGTCACCGTCCCTGCGAGGACTATGTTGACATCATCCAAATTCTCAAACGGCACGGATACAAACCAGATCTGATGGCATGGGCAAAAGAAAAAGACAGCAACCTCAACAACACCAGTGCTTTTCGTGCGTTTTTCAAAGCAGGTGAGAGTCCGAACAAAGTCGATGAAAACGGTAATCTCATCTTCTCCATAGCACCAGTTGAGATGGGGGTAAAGGACTGGAGAGACCTCATGGTTTCCATTTTCCTCGAAGCTGGAGTTGACGTGAACAAGCCATTTGATCAGGATGGTCAAACCTTGCTTTTCTACGCAGAGGGAGCGGAGCTGATTGACCAGCTCCTTCGTGCCGGCGCCGATGCACGCGTACGCGATGCCAAGGGAAGAACACCTCTCTTTGCCAGCCTCTCCGCCACCCAAGAAGTTGAATCAGTGCCTCAAGCAGTGCGTCTTCTCATGCAACATGGCGTCCGCATCAATGCGCAGGACAACGAGGGCAACACGGCCCTCATGATGGCCGTGGCAAAGGGTGATAGTTATGACTTCATTCGAGTCCTCTTGGACGCCGGAGCGAACCCGAACATCAAGAATAAAGCGGGCAAGACCGCCTTGCAGATTGCCAAGGAGAAGAAGAGTGACTATGTCGTCGAGATGCTCGAAAAGCACGGCGCGAAAGAGTGAGGCAAGGCTCATGTTGACTGCCCCATTCAGCACGAGCCTCATCCAAACGCGGCAAGAGACGTCCTTCGCTCGTTCGCAGGTCAGAAAGTCATTTGAACAGCGCGAATTCCAAACTTCCCAAACCTACTATCTTGCGCGCATTCTTCCGCGATCTGAATTACCCCGCGAATGAATGAGGGGACACCACCACTGCTGCAGGGGCGTCCCCATCCGTCCCTGCGGTGGCCAGCTCCCTTGCCCTCAGCTTTCTTCCTTGGCGTCGAATTCGGCAGACTCCGTATCGAAGTCCTCTTCCTCGTACTTCTTGAACTTTTTGACGCGCTGTCCACTGGGGAGAGGAGAAAGAACCATAGTCACAGTGTTGCCAACAAGCTTGGCCGGCTGATCCACACGTCCCATGGTCTTCATGTCCTCCGCAACTTTAGCCATCACGTCCAATCCCATCTGCTGATGAGCATTTTCACGCCCCTTGAAGCGCAACTGGAAACGCACTTTATGCCCGTGGTCAAGGAACTGCTCGGTACGTCCCATTTTCACATTATAATCATTGACGTCAGTGCCGATGCGAAGTTTCACCTCCTTCATGCGCACAACCCTCGACTTGCTATTCTTCTGCTGCTTGGCCTGCATGTATTTGTACTTGCCATAGTCGATAATGCGGCAGACAGGAGGATCGGCGTTTGGAGCGACCTCCACAAGATCCAGCCCCAATTCCTTTGCTTTGGTCAAGGCGTCCCGAGTGGCTACAATACCCAGCTGAATGCCATCTGCCGTAACAACGCGAACGCGGGGAGCGCGGATGCGTTCATTGACGCGGGTTTGAGATGCTTTGTTGAGTTGATCGCGTCGGTTACTGCGCGCGGAACTATTCGATTTCTTTGGTGGGAGTGGCACGTGTAGTGTGGTGTATAGGTTTGACAGGTAGAAGTGAGCTTACTCCGCTTGGGGCGCGGATGGTTGAAGCTCGGGAGCAATGAGGCGCTGATCTATCTCGCGCTTCACAGCGCTGCAGAAATCGGCCAATGACATGGTTCCAATGACATCCAAATCTCTGTGACGTACGGAGACAAGCCCCTGCTCCGACTCGCGCTGCCCGACGACAAGCATGTAGGGCACGCGATCCATGCGCGCATTGCGAATCTTGGCGCCAATCTTGTCCGGCGCGTCGTCCATGCGTACGCGCACGCCGGTATCTGCCAGCTGCGCGCGCACCTGATGTGCGAATTCAAGCACCTTCTCGGAGATAGGCAGCACGCGCACCTGCTCCGGGGCAAGCCAAGTGGGGAATTTACCGGCAAAATGCTCAATAAGCAAGCCCGTGAAACGCTCCATAGAACCAAAGGGAGCGCGATGAATCATAACGGGGCGATGGGGCTTGTTGTCTGCCCCGGTGTACGTAAGTTCGAAACGCTCCGGCAAATTGTAATCCACCTGGACTGTGCCAAGTTGCCAATCGCGACCGATAACATCACGTACAATGAAATCAATTTTCGGACCGTAGAAAGCCGCTTCATTCTCAGCCTCCACGAAATCGAAGCCCTCTTCCTGCAAAACTTCGCGCAGAGCGCTCTCCGCGAGTTCCCAGTTTTCGTGACTTCCTACGTATTTGGTGTCGGTGTAACCTTTATCACGTAAGGAAAGCCGCACACGAAAATCAGTCATGTGCAAAGTGCCAAGGATAAGCTTCACGATGCCGATGCACTGCTGCACCTCCTGCTTGATCTGATCCGGTCGGCAGAAAATGTGAGCATCATCCTGAGTAAAGCCGCGCACACGGGTCATGCCGCCCAGCTCACCGCTCTGCTCCCAACGGTACACCGTGCCGAACTCGGCAAGCCGTACAGGCAAGTCGCGATAGGAGCGCGGTTCATTCGCATAGATACGGATGTGGTGGGGGCAATTCATGGGTTTGAGCATAAACCCCATGATGGCGCGGGTATCAAGCGCGTTGAAAAGATCGGCGCAGGTGGCATGCTCATCACGCAATTTCTTGAAATCGTCCGGATCCGGAATGGGAGGAAATTGGCTCTCCTTGTAGTGCTCCCAGTGGCCACTGGTCATGTACAAATCCAGCTTGCCGAGATGTGGGGTGAACACCTGTGAATAACCAATGCGATCCAGTTCCTCGGTGATGAATTTCTGCAGCTCCCGACGGATAATAGCGCCCTTTGGCTTCCATAGAATCAGTCCCTGTCCCACCATCTCATCAATGGCAAAGAGACCGAGTTCGCGTCCGAGCTTGCGATGATCGCGTTTCTTGGCTTCTTCCAGACGCGCGAGATGTTCATCCAGCTGCGTGCGATTCGGGAAGCACGTGCCATATACACGCTGCAATCGCGGTCCATTGGCATCTCCTTGGTAGTAAGAAGAGGCCACGCTCATAATCTTGAAAGCCTTGCAATTCCCCGTGCGGGCCACGTGCGGGCCAGCGCACAAGTCGGTGAAGTCGCCATTGCGATAGATGGAAATGGGCTCATCCTCCGGGATACGGGAGAGAAGATCCAGTTTGAACTTGGAAGGTACGCTGCGCGGTCCTATACTGCCCAACTCACCGGTTTCCGCCATGCGCACTGCCTCGGCACGACTCACCACAGTCTTTTCGAACGGCGCATTCTCCTTCACCACCTTTTTCATTTCATCCTCGATAAGCGCAAACTCATCCGACGAGATGTTGTGATCAAGCTCAATATCGTAATAAAATCCATTTTCGACAGCCGGGCCAGCCGCCAACTGCGCTTGCGGCCATATGCGGCAAATCGCCGTAGCGCATACGTGCGCGCAAGAGTGACGAAGCCTCTCCAGCTCACTTGCCTGGTTCCGTTCTTCAAGTGTTTTGCGTTCCTTATGATCTGACATGCTCTGTGCGGTCGCGCTAATATGCCATGAAAGCGAGTGGATTTCAAGTCTAATTAGTGTCCTTCATAGCAATTTCGCACGTTTCCTTTTTTTCTGCCCTCGAAAGCCAAAGCAGCGGCAAAGGCAATATGTGCGCAGAGTGTTCATGCGTACAGCTAATCTCCTGAACGGGGCAAAAAGGAAGTGTCCGAGCAAAAATAACCCCCAGCATGTGCGGGGATATACCGTACGTGAGCTGAGTTTAACGTCTTTTCCCAGTTCGCTGGCAGACCCTGCCGCTCCGCTCACGTGATAAAAATCCTCTTGGTAATACAGATGCGGCAGTACTGTATATATTCGTACCCCCTGCCACTCGGAAACCTCATTCCTATACCAATTGTCAATGGCTCTGTGCCGAGCCATCCAGGACCACACTTGGGAATCCTCCTGAGGGAGGTGCGCCAGAATTGCCGCATACATGCTCCGGGGCACGATGTAAGCGTGCAAAGCAATAGCTCCGCTGATCTGCCAAAGAGAATATCCGCCTTGCTGCCACAGTGCACTCCCACACGGACGAGGACGCTCAGAGTACCCGAGATAGAGCACCCACTTGCCCTTCACGTTGCGCAAGGCTCGCGCCAATGCTCGTGTAGCCTCTTCTCCTATCTCCGGCACAGCATCATCCTCCATGATGAGCACATTGCTCCATCCCCTCTCCTGCGCGAGGCGTATCGCGTTGCGGTGCGACAACAAACATCCGCCCCCGTGAGCCCAATGTTCCCTTCGCGCGCCGGTACGATCCGTAAACCATGGCCTTTCCCCGTAACCCGGCAACTGCACGCCCTCTACGGCGCTCAGTCGGTACAACTTTTCCGGTTCTATGATTCCCTTTGCCCGTAAACAATAATTTTCCCACCGATGGATGTCCGCATCTCGATTGATACAAACTACACCATCAATCAGGTCTCGACAAACTCGAATAACAGATACCGGGGGGGGTGGATAACATAATTACCTTAAAGCTCTTGATTACCTCTCAATTCTACTCCTTCCTTCCGTAGTCATCCTCAAGGCGTTCTATATCATCCTCGCTGAGCAAATCTCCAAACTGGACCTCAAGCAGAAGGACTTCCTGTTCGCTCTCATTGGAGAGGCGGTGCAGCGTATTTTGAGGGATGAGCACACCATCGCCGGGCTTAAGGATAATCTCCTCCTCATTTTTTTGAACCACAGCCTCGCCCTGCATCATAATCCAACGCTCGGAACGAAATCTGTGAAGTTGCAGGGAAATGCGTTTACCGGGCGCTATAAAAAGCTTTTTTACGACGAGATGAGGAGTCAAATCCAGCACGACCCAGCGTCCCCACGGGCGTGTGTCCGCATCGCCGATTCTGTATGCCTTGGGCGTCATACCCTACTTCTCCAGCCCTAACCAACGGAAAAAGATGTGCGAAGGGTGCATACGCTTGACTACATATCCCAAGTCAGAGCCATGCACCCGTTCCCGTACCCACGGAAGTAGCAAAGCCGATGCCACTTGCACTAGCAACAAGACAAAGGCTCCGCTCGTGCTGCGCGTTTGGGTGTTCAATGCCTCCGACACATGACGCGACCCCGCGGAAAACACGCGCTTCATCAGCCATGCTCCCACCAAACCGGCGCCAACCCCGAGCCCCACCCTCACGTAGGAGCTCGGCACACTAAACCGCCCGTACACGCTGCGCACCGTGCCTGCAGTGGACTCTATACTTTCAACCACTGCCACGCGCGATTCCGCAGCGCGCATCAGGAGTTCTCTTTTCCTTTCAGGTAAAGTTTGACGCATTCGAGGTCGTTTTTGAGTTCTTTGACTGTTTCCGGGGCAACTCCGGCAGGCTTACCACACTTGCTCACCAGCAGTGCCACCATACCGCCCAGCGCATTGAAAATTACTACCGCCAAAACCGGCGCCCATGTCGGCTTCAAAATAGGCATGAGCACCAGCACGACAAACACGCACAACATGAGATAGGCACACAACAACAGCGCCACCCCTACCAACGCCGCGGTAAGACGCCTTGCCTGTCTCCTTCCATACTCGTTGAGCTCCACTTGAAACAGCTCAGCCAACGCCTCCACGTGGCGCGTGGCATGCAACACAGCCTCGCGCACACCTCCCAACACAGCCCCCCCCTGCTCGCGCAGGGTTGCCGGTTCCTCCGGGTGTTCGCTCTTGGCCATGGGATAGAAGGGGTAGAATTAGCGACGACTTCCCAAAAGCAGCCCCAAAACCAGCCCCACTCCCAATGCGCCAAGCACGCTCGTGGTCGGGTTTGCCTTCACGTACTCCTCCCCGGCGTGGTGCAGATCCTTCGCCTTGTTGCGCGTAGCATCCCAACCCTCGTGAAGCTGACGGCGCGCATCTTGCGTATAGCGACGCACATTCTCCACTTGGTCTGCCGTTGCACGGCGAAGCTTTTCATACTGCTCGCTTGCGAACTCGCGGGCTGCGCTCAGGCGTTTCTGGGTGTCGCTGGACGGAGCAGGGTCCGGCGCGGGGGCCGGCACAACATTCGGTTCTTTTTCTTCGTTGCTCATGGTGGTATTTGGTTGACGCCATGCGGGGTCGCATTCCGGATGAGAGCTTCCCCTTACGTTTACCCCGCCATTATATGCACGTTTCGCATCCATTTGCAAGCTAACTCCAAAAGATGACGAATATTTTTCCCAACGGTTTAACTCTGCCGCACTGAGCCAGAGGCTCACGAATCCCTTATCGTAAATCGTCCGTCATAAATCATGAATAGCAAATGCGTTTCCAATGTATTTGCCCTGCGCGCCAAGTATGATTGCTTGCGAACATGCGGATTTGTCTTCAGGGTAAACGCATTTGAGAGAAGGTCATCAACAGAGAAAATGCTCTTAATGACTGATATCCCTGTTTATACGTATCAAAATCATCACAACAACCGGTCATCATAATGATGGATCTAGAGGAATCTCTGCATACGTTAATGATCCGAAAAAAATCTGCGCAACGCGCACATTATTAATAAATCGTACATCGTACATCGTACATAGGCAACCGCATTTTCTAATGCGGTTGCCCTAGATTTGTCTTGCGTTTCACTGTCCAATTTGCTAAAGTTCCCCGGCTACACGTAATGGGATGAAAGCTATACTTGCGCTAGAAGACGGTACGATATTCGAGGGAGAGTCCTTCGGAGCGACCGGTACCGTGACCGGTGAAGCGTGCTTCAACACCTCGATGACCGGTTACCAGGAGGTACTCACCGATCCCTCTTACCGCGGACAAATCGTCACAATGACCTACCCGCTCATCGGCAACTACGGCGTCTGTGAGGAGGACAACGAATCAGCCCATCCGCAGGTGCGCGGGTTTGCAGTGGCAGAGGTGGCTCGGCTGCACTCCAATTGGCGCTGCCGCGAATCACTGCCTGATTGGATGGCGCGTTACGGCATTCCGGGCATTGAAGGGATTGACACGCGTAAGCTTACAAAACTACTGCGTACGAAAGGCGCCCAACGAGCATGTCTCACCACCGAACTGACCGCTGAGCAGGCCGTAGCTGCGGCTCAAGCCGCTCCACCCATGGCAGGAAGCGACTTCGTGACTGAGGTGTCAACCCCAAAGGTGTATCACTGGGAGGAAGAATCTCGGGATTGGAAACTGCCAAACAAAACCTCAGGCGACCTCTCCAACTATGCTGAGCTTCCGCCCACTCGCTACCGTATTGTGGCGTTCGATTTTGGAATCAAGAGGAACATCCTGCGCTGTCTGCGGCGGGATGGGTTTGACGTAACCGTGGTACCTGCCCACACCAAGGCAGAGGAAGTACTCTCCCTGCAGCCGGACGGCGTATTCCTTTCCAATGGACCGGGCGACCCTTCAGCTCTGCCCGACATCTATGCGGAAATTCAGAAACTCATCGGCAAGCTGCCTATCTTCGGCATTTGCCTGGGACACCAGTTGCTCGGCTTGGCTTTCGGCGGACGCACTTTCAAGTTGAAGTTCGGTCACCGGGGAGGTAATCAACCCGTCAAGGATTTACGCACCGGCAAGGTAGCCATTACCTCCCAGAATCATGGTTTTGCCGTGGATCCGGAGTCCTTGCCGCCGGAAGCAGAAGTCACCCACATCAACCTCAACGACGGCACGGTGGAAGGGCTACGCCACAAAACGCTTCCCATTTTCTGTGTGCAGTACCACCCGGAAGCCGCTCCCGGTCCCAAAGATGCCACCTACTTTTTTGGCGAATTCATCGGGCTGATTGAAGACTTCAAGGCCGGCAAATATCAAGCTTAAGACACTATGAATACACTCGTGATTGGTTCCCAGTGGGGAGATGAAGGCAAGGGTAAGGTGATTGACTTTCTCACCGAAGATGCGGATATTGTGGTTCGCAGCCAGGGCGGCAGCAACGCCGGTCACACCGTCATCGCCCACGGTAAGAAATACGTGCTGCACCTCGTGCCCTCCGGCATTCTCTGGCCCGGCAAGCTGAATGTTATCGGTAACGGCGTTGTCATCAATCCGACTTCCCTCGTAGAAGAAATGGCCTATTTGCGCGGCCTCGGCGTGGAGATCACTCCGGCAAACCTGCTGCTCTCTGACCGCGCCCATGTCGTGCTGCCCATCCACAAAAAAATTGATGCCGCGCAGGAGGAAGCGCTCGGCGACCACAAAATCGGCACTACCAAACAGGGCATCGGCCCCACCTATGCGGACAAGGTGCGTCGCGTCGGTATCCGCATGGCTGATCTTGTCAATCCGGAGCACTTGAGGTCTGTTCTCACTGCTCGAATTGCGACCGCCAACGAAGAGCTGGTGCGCCTCGGCCACCCCGCCTCTGATCCGCAAGAGAACCTGAGCGCTGTCATGCAGGCTGCGGATGAGTTGCGTGCGCACATTACAAATACGATTCCTGTCCTCAATCACGCGGCAAAAGCAGGTAAAAGCATTCTTTTCGAAGGGGCTCAGGGTGCCATGCTTGATGTGGATTTTGGCACGTATCCCTTTGTCACCTCCTCCAACACCAGCGCCGGCGGCTGCTGCACCGGATCCGGCGTGCCGCCAACCGGCATCCACAAAATTATCGGCGTCTGCAAAGCCTACACCACTCGTGTGGGAGCCGGTCCTTTCGTCTCTGAGGATGCGCAGCTTGCCGATTACTTGCATGGGCTGGGGCGCGAATTCGGCGCCACTACGGGTCGCCCGCGCCGCTGTGGTTGGGCGGATGGTGTGGTTCTGCGCTTTTCCGCCATGTTCAACGGCTTTAATGAGATGGCCATGACCAATCTCGACGGTCTGGATGCATGCCAGGAAATCAAAATCTGCACCGGCTACAAGCTTGGTGAACAAGTGCTGGAGTACCCCCCTGCCCTCATCGATGATTGGCAGCGGTGCGTGCCCATCTACGAAACCCTGCCCGGCTGGATGCAAGACACAACGAAGTGCACATCTTGGGAACAGCTCCCGACTAATTGCCAATCGTACGTCAAACGCTTTGGGGAAATCATCGGCTGTCCTGTCGGTTCCGTCGGCGTTGGCCCCGACCGAGCTCAAACTCTCGCCGTACCCCACTGAGCGAGCGCGCTGGCGAGGAAAACGACTTCGAGTCGATTCCTTGAATAAGTCAGCGCATGTACTGCGGACCACACGTGTCCCATGAAAAAAGCGATCCCAACACGCAGCGATCGGTGTACAATGCGGCATAACGTGTTCATAATTTACGATTTACGATTTACGATTTGGAAAATTCCCGCGCTTGCGCGCAAGTTCGGCGGAGCAGATGCGAGCGAAATGTGATGAAGCTGTACACGGGCATAATTAGAAAGGTGCGGGGATGCGGAGCAGGAGCGCGGAGAAACTTTCAAAACATTGCGTGTTTTCAGTTAAAATGATTCGTAGATATGCGATGCCAGCTTGCAGATTTCTTTTTCACCGTACTTCTTCCATGAAACGCATGAGGAATGGGTTGAATGAGCCCGGAGAATATTTTTATTGGGACGGATGTAACTGCGGACACAAAAAGGGAATCTAACGGCTTGCCCCGGGGAAGACGTGTCGGTAGAATAGGCATCATGATACCGAAAACATTTCCACGAATTCCGGAGAAATTGGTGAATGATCACGGGGAGCCGTTGCGTGTGCTGTATTTGGCGCCATACGCGCCGGATGGCCCCGACTTCAGCGTGAAGCCCTACAAGGGCAATGGCGGCTACCCGCAATATCACCACAGTATTTTTCGGCTGCTGCAAAGCATCGGGTGTGAAGTGTACTCCAGCTCGAAACCATACGCCATCTTGCAAGCAAAGGGCAATGTGGATTACGTTTTCTCGCTGCTCAATCGCATCCCCATTGAAAATCCGGAGATTTTCATCTCATCGTACTGCGAGTTTGCGCGCATCCCTTACTTGGGCGCCCCGCCGAACATCCGCGCCATGGCGGAGGATAAGTGGCTCATGAAACTGGCGTTCTCAGGGCTGCATCTCCCCGTGGCTCCGGGGGTGGTAATCGGCAAGCTTTCGGAACCTCCCTCTGATCCACCACAACAACTCAACCACGTCAAACGTTTCTTCGTGAAAAAACGCTTCGGTGCTGCGTCTGACTGCATTACTGAGGCCAACATAGTCGACAGCTGGCAGGAAGCGGCTGACTGCGCCCGTGGTCTCAATGCACAGGGGCACGATGCTCTCATCGAAGAGTTTTGCCCCGGTACGGACTACACGGTGCCCGTGGTCGGCGGTCCGGTTGAGCCGACGATTTTGGGCTTTGTGAAACCGGGGTCGGACAAAAAGGAAGGCATCCTCACCGGTGACTTGAAGCTGCACGACCACTTGGGTTATCAATGGGCGGATTTACCCGAGCAAGTGCAGCAGCAGATACGCGGGGACGTGATGACCGTGTGGCGGGGGCTGGGACCCATCGACTATTTCCGTCTGGACTACCGCATCGATCCCTCGGCAGGCACACGCCGGCTCATCGAAATGAACATTTGCTGTTACATCGGCAAGTCCGGTCCTTTCGCCATGGGGGCGGAAAAGTGGGGGCTGTCGCATGGTGAACTGATGAAAGCCATTCTGCAGTATAGTCTGGATCGTCAGCGCCATTTCCGGACAAACAGCCGCTGTATCATCTGATTCCCGATCGGGGCAGACGGGGTCTGCCTATGTACGATGTACGATGTACGATTTGAGGAATTCGCGCGCGTTGCGCGGGGAAGTCTCCGGAGTGACGCCATGCCGGCTCCACTACCTTGCTCAATCACCAACTGCTTGCCGTCTTGCTGACTCATGGCAACCTCATTACTCACCTCGAAGTGACTTGATGCGGTCGCGCAAGACGGCAGCCACCTCGAAATCCAAACGTGCTGCCGCCTCTCGCATTTCTTTCTCCAAGCGCGCAATGGTGACTTCGGGGGTCTCATCCTCCTCTGCCGCTGCCAATACTTCCTCCTCCTCATCCGGAGTGTAGAGACGCAATGCACTCTGGTCAGCTCGGGCCACGCTGTGTGGCACAATGCCGTGTTCTTTGTTGTAAGCAAGCTGGATTTTACGGCGACGGTCACTTTCCTCCACGAGGGCTCGTATCGAGTCCGTAACCACATCGCAGAAAAGCACGCACTCCCCGTGCACATGGCGGGCAGCGCGGCCGGCTGTCTGAACCAGGCTGGTCTCGTTGCGCAGAAATCCCTCCTTATCGGCATCCAGAATGCAGACGAGCGAAACCTCCGGCAAATCTAGGCCCTCGCGCAGCAGGTTGATGCCCACGAGAATGTCAACCTTGCCACTGCGCAGCTTGCGCAGAATCTCCACACGCTCGATGGCATCCACATCCGCATGAATATACTCCACACGCAAATCCACTTTCCGCAAATAATCGGTAAGATCCTCTGCCGTGCGTTTGGTAAGGGTGGTGATCAGCACGCGTTCGTGCACCTGAACGCGCTCATGGCACAGCTCGATCGTCTTGTCAATTTGTCCCTCCAGCGGGAGGATGGTGATTTTGGGTTCCGGCAAGCCGGTGGGACGAATCAGCTGTTCCACGATGAGAGCTTGCCCAAGGCGTGTGGGATCAAAACTCTCCACCGAAGCATTAGAAGGATGCGGCAGCACGCGCAGTTCTGCCAAATTGTGGAAAAAGACTCCGCGAAAGCCTTCCGGCGCACGGGTAATGGCTCGGCTGGCTTTCTCACTGCGCGCATGCGTGTTGCCCCGCTTCGCTTTCAGAATCGGTATAAAGCTCTTATTGCCCGGCACGCAGTTCACATACTCAAAGGGACCGGGGGTCGCACTCATGTAAACGATCTGCGCTTGGCGGGCCATAAACTCATCAAAACGCAGAGGACGATTGTCCAGTGCAGAAGGCAGTCGGAAGCCATAATCGATGAGCACCTGCTTGCGAGAACGATCTCCCTCGTACATACCGCCGATCTGCGGCACTGTGGCGTGCGATTCATCAATGATCGTCAGGTGATCTGCCGGAAAGTAGTCCTGAAGGGTCGAGGGCGTGCTGCCGGGGGCTCGTCCGGCAAGGTGGCGCGAGTAATTCTCGATGCCCTTGCAATAGCCGATTTCGTTGATAAGCTCCAGATCATAGTCCGTACGCATTTTGAGCCGCTGCGCCTCGATGAGCTTGTTCTGCGACTCCAGCCAGGCAACGCGCTCCGCCAGTTCTGCGCGAATGCTCTGCATGGCCGCTGCTCGCTTTTCCGGGGCCGAAACATATTGCTTCACCGGGAAAAAGAGGTAGTTCGACAACCTCTCGCGCACGCGACCCGTGCCGGCATCAATGAGTGAAACACGATCAATTTCATCTCCAAAAAACTCCACCCGTATGGCTTCCCCATCGCTCTGACCGGGGTAAATCTCCACCACATCCCCGCGAACACGAAACGTTCCTCGCCGAAAATCATAATCGCTGCGCTCGTATAAAAGCTCCGTGAGGCACACCAACAAAGCATCCCGGTTCATTTCCTGCCCGGTGGCGATGGAAAGCGTGAGGTTGCGATAATCCTCCGGCGAACCGAGTCCGTAGATGCACGAAACACTCGCCACCACGATGACGTCTTTCCTTAGCAGCAGAGAACGCATCGCGTTCAGACAAAGTCGGTCAATTTCCTCGTTGATGGCACTGTCCTTTTCGATGTACGTATCCGTGCTGGCAATGTAGGCCTCCGGCTGGTAATAATCAAAGTAGGATACAAAGTACTCTACCGCATTCTGGGGGAAAAAAGCCTTCAATTCAGAGTAGAGCTGAGCAGCGAGCGTCTTGTTGTGCGAGAGCACCAGCACCGGCCTATCTTGTTGGGCAATGATGTTAGCCATCGTGAACGTTTTGCCACTGCCCGTCACCCCCAGCAAACACTGGTGACGATTCCCGGCGCGCAGCGATTTCAAGAGCTTGCCGATGGCCTGCTCCTGATCACCGGACGGCGTGTAATCCGTCACTAGTCGGAAGATTGACATCTGCTCATTCCTTCATTGACAGCACGGGGATTTTGAGGCATAGTACGAACACGCCCATGTACATCCCCACCCAGGAAGTAAGATACAGCAAAATAGCACGAATTACGCTCTTTCTTTGTGTCATGGCGCCATCGGCTGTAGTCGCGTGGCTCGGCGGCATTCATGGCATTTTGGATTGCGCCATCGCCTTTCTCTGGCCGTTGGCCTTGCCCCTCATCTATCTCGATTTTGCCCCCCTGGCGGCTCTCTGCTGCTCAGCGCTGCTCCAGGCCGTCGTTTTTTACTGCGTGGTGCGCTCACGACGTCTCACCGCTCGCGGCAAAGCCACCTTTGCCATCACATGGGGCATGTTTTTCGCCCTCATCCTGCGGCTTGCCCTTGCCTACCAAGCCTGGCAGAGTGTATTCCCTGCGCCATAAGCAAGACAATCGGCCTCTTTACCAGGGCGACCGCATTTGAGAAAAGTCAATCAACAGAGGGAATCCTCTTATTGACTGATATCACTGTTTATACGCATCAAAAATCGTGACAACCAGCGACCATCATGATGATGGCTCGAACGCAAAACCCGTGTGATTCGCTTTCTGTCGTCGGGGTGCGGAGGGAAGAAGCTGATACGGCTAGTAAGCAATCTTCTTCAGTTTTCTCAGCCGTTTCTTAATTTCCAATATTTTTCTTCCTTCATTGATAAAGGACATGGCACCTGCCGTGTACCTTCCCCCGCATATGCGCTCCATTGATCTTACTGCACCGAGCAACCCTGTTCCAGATTGTTCAAAATGCTCCGGATCCCCATCATTGACAGCCTTGATACCAGCTTAGATGTGGGAAGTCCAATTTGTTCCGAGTTTTTCTGTTTTCCCGAAGTCATTTTTTCCTGAAGGGACATAGACAGAACACTGGAGATATCGTTTCATTCAGTAAATTCCAGCTTCGATTCCACTTCGAAGGACTCTCATTCATCCTTGACCCGTTCTGCTTCTCGTCTCTCTTCTTCCCCTCGAGCTTTTCGTTCTACTTCCATACGCTCCTAATTGCTTTTTGTTTTCCCATTCGAAGGCTCTGTCGAAAGTTGATTTCTTGTCAGAGAAGAGCAAGCGTCAGGTGCAGAAAAGAGGGGGATTGATGGGCAAATTGGGGGAATGATACGTGTTTCTGGATTGACGCACAGACACATCCGGACATAGATTACTCAACCCGGCAAAATACCGGATATTCATTATGAGTAAAATACATAAAAATTGGACTAAAGAGATGGGGGTTATACCAGGTGATGTAATGCGTCTCGGACGCGAGTTGTTGGAGACGTGCCCGCATAACATAAAGGGAACGGCAAGACTCAATTACTGCCGGGAGATTATCATCGAAGGGAGTCGAGCCATGAAGGAAGCAACCTGTTCGGTTACATTCCGCGAAGCCGTAAAGGTATCTCTGCGCGAACGCGCTGGGCGGCGTCCCAGCACGCTGCGCGAGTTACGTTATGTATGCAAGCGTATTCTGGAAGGTTCACCCGACATAGCTAAGATGAAACTGCGCCGCATCAAAACTGAGCATTGTTATAATGTACTCTCATCTCTCTTCCCAATTCCTAGGCAATTCCGCAAAGCGAGAGTCATATTGCACTCCATTTTCGCTTGCGGAATACGTCATGGGTGGTGCTGCAGCAACCCGGTTGACGGAGTAACTGAACCTCCTTTAGCGGAAGTCGAGATAACGGCTCTCGCGTGGGAAAAGCTCAGAAAGCTGGTACAGAAGGCTCGTGAAGCGCAGCACCGTCCCTGCGCCGCGATGCTGGGAGTTATGCTCTGGGGTGGTATACGTCCTGCCGAGGCGCAGCGATTGCGTTGGGAGGACATTAACTGGGAAGAAGGAATCATCCTCTTACCGGCTCGACACAGCAAAACAGGTGGGGCGCGTTGCATCACGCTCCATCCGGTGCTGAGGCGCTGGTTGACGCAGATATGTGAGGGGAAGAGGCGAACCGGTTTGCTTTGTCCGAGAAGTTGGGGAAACCGCTGGAGTAAACTACGACGCGAGTCGGGGATAGAGGAGTGGCAGCAGGATGTACTGCGTCACACCTTTGCCAGCTACCATCTCAAGCACTTCAAAGAGCTTTCGCGGCTGCAACTGGAAATGGGACATTCCTCACTAGAGCTCCTGCGCACGCGCTATTTGAACATGCGAGACATCACAAAGGAGCACGCGCGTCAGTTTTGGTCACCGAAAGAATGGTGTTAACAGGGAGAAAGATCCGTGTTACGCACCCATCGAGCCGCCCGGATTGGGCGGCTCTTTTTTAGGGAAAGCCCATGCAATTCATTTACGATTTTTAGAAAAATGGGTCTCATTCTTTCTTGAGACGGATGCGGTCACGCCCTGAAAAAGATCTCCTCAATCAAGTGGGGCAATCCACACGTGTCCCAATAAAATCTTCTCAGGGCTCATTCAACCCATTTCCCATGCGTTACATGGGAGAAATACGGTGAAAAAGAAATCTGCAAGCTAGCATCGCATATTCACGAATCATTCTAACTGACAACACGCAATGTTTTGAAAGTTTTTCTGCGCTCCTGCTCCGCATCCCCGCATCTTTCTAACTATGCCCGTATACAGCTTCGTCACATTTCGCTCGCATTTGCTCCGCCGAGTTCGTGCGCAAGCGCGGGAATTTCTCAAATCGTAAATCGTAAATCGTAAATCGTAAATGAATTGCGTGTTGGGATCGCTTTTTTCTTGGGACGGATATGGGGGCAATCAGTCTTTAGGCAGGAAATAGCCGCGCTGCTTGGCAGAGATGGGAAGGTGGGCGAGTTCCATGACGCGCAGCATTTCTTCCCATAGTTTGCGGCGCTCGGCAAGAATCGATGTTCGCAACAAGTAACTGGGGTGATGCGTCACAACAACTGACGCACCGCAATAGGAACATCCTTTCATCTGTTGGTATGCGGAGAGGGGCAATTCTCCCTGACCGATAATGCCGCGAGCTGCCACCACGCCAAGCGCCACGATCACTTTTGGACGCACGTAGCGTACCTCAAACTCAAGCACCGGCATAGAAAGTCGGATTTCCTCCATGTCCGGCGCACGGTTATTAGTGGTTTGGCGCGCCATTTTGGGTCGGTATTTCACCAGATGCGTGATGTAAACATCTTTGCGGGTAAGCCCCATGGCGCGCAGCATCTCATCCAGCTTCGTACCGGCCTCTCCGCAAAAGGGGCGACCTTCCCGCTCATCGTAATAGTTGGGCGCATCACCCACAAAGATGATATCTGCGTCCGGCGAACCCTCACCCCACACCATCTTATCGCGCAGTGTGCCTAGCTCGCGCAATGGTTCCCAGCGGGCGAGCAGACTTTTTGCCTGTTCCCAAATTTCTTCCCGCGTTCTACCGGCGGGACGGAAAAAGACGGGATCCTTCGTCACAGGCTCCGTAGGCGCTTCCGGCGCCTCCTCCATCATCGCGCGCAAGGAAACGCCGGTCTCATTCGCCCTGCTTGGAGCAGACTCCTCGGGCGTCGTCGCCTGTGCATCAGGGCGGGGGGAATCAAGACCATCTCCAAGCTTGCCCGCAACACCGCCGCGGCGCGCCGCCAGCATCCACTCACGCAAAATAGGTCGCACCTCTTCCTGTAAGGCCAATCGCTTCTCGCCGCTTGCCATCAGGCTTTCAAGGTATGACCTCACGAGACGACGCAAATCCATTTGTCCTGCATTGCTGGCCGCGGTCTGTTCCACGCGATTATCCTAGCCTGCACCGCGTGATTTGTCAAGCGGCTTCACAAACCGAGTAAACAACGCAACACAAAGCTCAAACCGTGCTCCCGTCTGCGTCCCGTGTCTATCACCTCAGCGTGCGGCAGAACGTGAATAAGACGGGCAGAGGGATTCACCAACACGGCGCGCTCACAGATGGAGAGCATAGGAAGATCCGCCGTGCTGTCTGTGTAGCCCACCTGCGCACGAGTAATGCCGCAGGCAGCCAACCGCTCCACTTTAGCATTCCCGCGATTGTTGCCGGGAGGCGGAATGCACGGCATAAAAGGCACGCGATTTCCCAATAACTGCACCGGTGTGGCAATAGTGCGCGTAAACCCCATTTGCTTCCCCAACATATCCGTCCACCACTCGGGAGAAGCGGAACAGAGCACGGTTTCATCCCCGGCAGCTTGGTGTTGCTCCAACCGCTCGCGCAGGGGGGCATATACCGCCGGCAGAAGCTCCTGCCGCACAAAGGCGGAGCACTCGCACATCAACTCCTCGCGCCGCATTCTCCACGCGTAGCAGAGGAAAAGTCGCTTCATGCCCTGCGTACTCAGCAGTCCAAGCGCGCGCAGCAACAATCCCGGCGCCACCAACAGCAAATAGAGCCGCCGCCAACCATGACGCCTCAACACCCAACGCACAAAACGCAGCTGAGAATCCCCCGCAAACAGCGTGCCGTCCATGTCGAAAATAGCCGTCATCCTTCTCCTCTTTTGAGAGCACGGTGGCGCCATATCCCCATGACAATAGCCGACAAAATGATGCCGCCGAGGTGACCGGCCTCACCGCCGGCATTGCTGCCATTGAAAGTGACGGTCAGGAAGGCGATACCCAGTACCATGAGCGCGAAAGTGCGCATTGTCATGGCGATGGGAGGGAAAATGAGCTGCACCATGCTGCGCGGATGCAGAAAAGCCACCGCGACCAGCACACCGTAAATGCTCGCGCTCGCGCCCACCATAGGGATGAGTTTCCAAAAATCTTGCGGACTCAGTCCCGCATAATTCAGCAAGTCACCCAGCGGTGTGTATTGCGCCATAAGAGACACATCCGGCACATCCAGTATCCCTGTGGTGAAAAGCAGCGAACTGAACAGCGCTCCCGCTACCCCGCACGACAGGTAGAAGATCAGATACCGGCGAGCTCCCATAAAATACTCCACCGCATACCCGAAAAAGTAGAGAGCCCACATATTGAAGACAAGGTGCCATATATTCGCATGCAAAAATTGGTATGTGAGAAGCCGCCACACCTGCCCTTCTCCGAAACACGTGAACCACGAATATGCACCGCGCACAAAAAGCACGGGCTGCGACTCCGGGGACATTGCATTGGGTATGCCGTAAAGCGCCGGCACCTCCACCATGTTGTCAATCAGGAAAACAATAATGTTGGAAATGATGAGCGCAGTGGTGATACTCATACCGTCTCGATTTGTGTAAGACATAATGGTGGGATAACTTCGGTTGGCAAATTGTTCAGGAATCGCCCTGTGCAGGTAGGCGCTTACTGAGCTGCTGGATTTCCTCCATGGTGAGAATATGCTCGATGAGACACGCCGTCTCGTTAGCGCGCTCGGTGCTCAGCCCCGCTACCTCGCGCATGAAACGACGCAGAATGCTGTGCGCGCTGATCACTCGGTCGGCGTACTGTTGGCCACGCGCGGTGAGTTCAATAGGAGAATACTGCTGATAGCTCACGTAGCCCAGCTCAGCCAAGCGACGCACGGCAACAGTAACACTGGGCTTTTTGACGTGCAGACGCTGGGCAATATCATTGACGCGCGCCACGCCCGTCTCGCGACAAAGGTGGCCAATGCACTCCAGATAATCTTCTGCGCTCCGGGAGAGGCGTGTTTCATCCTGTTTCATAGGTGTCGATCGAGCGTGGTTACGCACTCCAAGTGCTTAGTCTGGGGAAAGAGGTCAAACGGCTGCACCTCCGCAACCTCATAACCTGCCTCGCGAAAAGAAATGAGATCCCGCACCTGTGTAGCAGGGTTGCAGGATACATACACTACCCGCCCCGGTCCATAAGCGAAGAGCTGATCCAGGAACAGTTTATCGCACCCCTTGCGCGGCGGGTCAATCACCACTACAGTCTCCTGAGCAGGGAAAGTGATCTGTGCAAAAATCGTCTCGGCGCTCGCCGCGAGGAACTCAGCATGTGAGATGGCGTTACCGGCAGCGTTGGCGCGCGCCCAGTCAGCGCTGCTCTCGCTCACCTCGACTCCTGCCACGCGCTCAAAATGCCCGGCAAGCGTGATCGCGAAAAGTCCACTGCCGCAGTAGGCATCCACCAAAAAGCGAGCCCCCTTGCCGCTTGCTTGTTTGGCTACATAGCTGGTAAAAGCGGGCAAGATGTAGGGATTATTTTGGAAAAAATCGCCTGCCAAAAAATTGAACGTTATCTCTCCGACGCGCTCTGTGCATACCGCGCGAGGGTTGGTAAGCACGGCGCCCTCGCTCACGCGCATCAGCAACGTGGCCCCGCGCTTGTACTGCGCAGCAGATGCCTGAACCTGCCGGCGCAGCTGCGGCAATGCTTCATTGATGACCGCCATGGCGATAGGACACTGAGCAATGTCGCACACTTCGCTGCGACTTCCGGCGCGCAGAAAGCCGATGTTGCCCATCTTCTGTCCCTTTGGCTTGTGAAAATGCGGGGTGATCTTGGAACGATAACCATACAGCTGCGCCGAAGCAATGGGCGGAAGCACCGGGATCTCAATGCCTGCACGCAAGCGCATCAGATCTGCCACCTGACGACGCTTCCATTCCAACTGCTTCTCGTAGCGCAGGTTTTGGTACTGGCAACCGCCGCAGACGCCGAACATCGGGCACTGGGGCGCTACACGGTCGGGCGAGGCCTGCAGCACTTCCACCAAATCCGCGCGTGAGCAGTTGGGTTCGTTACGAAATACGCGCACGCGCACCCTCTCACCGGGCAAGGCAAAGGGCACAAACACCACCCATCCATCCACGCGTCCTACACCGTCACCCTCATTGCTCAACGCATCAATGTTCAGCTCCACCTCTTGATGGTAGGCGAAAGGCTGCGGTACAAAGCCACGCGGTGGTGTATCCATGCGCATTACAGTCCGGGGTTTAACTTTCCATCGATGTCCATGGGCAGAAGCTTGGGCAAAGCTGGTGAGCGCAAACCGCGCTGCTGCGCCGGATCCGGCAACATTTCATCATCCTCGTCCTCATCCACAGATCTGTCGGTCTTTGGCCGAAAGTCTCCAACAATCGGCGGCTCTTCCTCCGGCTTCTCTTCTGCCTCTTGCGTCTTTTCCCGGAGTAGCTGCATAGCGGCTTCCTGCTGTGCCGGCGTCGGCTCCACCTGCTCTGTACTCGCGGGTGCAGTTAACGTCGACTTCGTATGCGCCGGCCATGAGCACGAGCCCAGAAGAGCCATCCCTACTAACACCGCTGTCGTCGCCATCCCCTTCATGTCAGCATCCTACCACGCAGGCCTTTCTCTGGCAAGTCAGAAATCCTTCCTCATAGGGCAAACGCATTTGAGAAAAGTTCATCAACGGAGGAAGTGCTCTTATTGGCTGATATCACTGTCCATACGTATCAAGAATCATGACAACAAGCACTCATCATGCTGATGGTTTTAAAGAAGCCCCTGCATACGTTGACGGTTCAAAAATTCTGTGCAATGCACACATTATTAATAAATCGTACATCGTAAATCGAAAGTTGACTCACCGCCGCCCCATCGGCGGTTCGCCCTTTGGGCAGCGCCTTCGCGCTGTCCATACGCACTTACCGCCCGCTAACGCGTGCGCCCTCATCGGGGCCGTCGTGCGTGTTGTACATAGGCAACCGCATTTTCTAATGCGTTTGCCCTGTCCTTCCTCACAGGTAAACGCCACATTCATCCCAAGAAAAAGCGATCCCAACACGCAGTTATCGGTGTGCAATGTAGAATAATGTGTTCATAATTTACGATTTACAACACGCACGACGGCCCTAGGCAGCCGCGAAGCGACTGCCTATGTACGATGTTGGATGTACGATGTACGATTGCATATAATGCGCAGCCGAGCTGCGGGTGGCGAGTAGACAGCGCGGATGCGCTGCCCGAAGGGTGAAAACTGCCGACGGCGTAAGGAAGTTTGGCCAAAAGCGCAGCTTTTGCCCCGTAGGGGTGAGGAGTCGTGGGGCGACTCCAAAGCAACCACGGCAGGGTGGTGCCGGTGAGTCAACTTGCAAGGCTTGCGCGCGTTGCGTGGGAAAACCTCTGGCGTGATGCCGTGCCGAGTTCACGGCCTTGCTCAATCATCAATGGTTTGAGCTTCTCGCTGGCTTACCTCCCTCATCCATGGGAAACGCATGAGTGTGGATCGCAAAAATTAAATGCAACAGGTTCTTGGCACAAATAAGGGTACCAAGAAGTTCAAAGCATGCTAGAGTCATTTCTCTAAAACAAGCCAAGACACGCAAACGAATTATTCAACATTGTTCAATGCGCTTGCCGTGGGAATGCGGGAAGCTTTTCCAGCTGCCGCAGTTGGACAATTTGCTTCTTCTTTGCCTTGTAGGCGCGGCGGAGTTTGCCAAAGGTTATTTTGCTCATGAGGCGATAGAAGAGCAACTTACCGAGAGTGGGCTCGATAACTTCGTCGGAAAGGAGATACGACCCATTGAGTTCAAGGATTTTTGCTTTGTCTCTCTCTTGAATATGGAACAAGTAGAGTGTCAGGCAAAACTCTCCCAAATACCCCAGGAAACGCTTCGCGGCTGGTTTTAGCTGTGTGCTGTCCACCTGCCTGTCCACTTCGGCAAGAATGCGGAAGCAGAACTCGCTGTACTCGAAAAAGAGCTCTCGCCGCATGATAAACATGTTGCACAAGTACTGCACACTGCCCTGCTCCAGTTTATCCGCCGCTGCCGCGTAGTCCGGGTAGAGCCGTCGCACGGCCTCCAACAGCAGGTCAAACCATTCCCCCTGCTGCCCCCGCAAGCACGTGTACTGCTCCCGTACGCTTGCCTTACCCAGTTTCTGCACATCATATGGCTTGAGTACCACGCAATCCTGTCCCACCACGCGTTGCATGATAAGCTCATCACGAACATACTGCATATACGCCGGCGTAACGCAGGGGGCGAAATAAACGTGTCCTCCCGGAAGCCAGACAGCTTCCGGGTTCCCCGCCCAATCATCAAACACGAAATGGCGGCGGTAATGCATGAATCCCACGTACTCCGGGTTTCCTGCAGCCTCGTAATTTTTCCACACCCAATACTGTGCCGTCAGCTCACAGTACTTGTCATTCTCCGCAGAAATATTCTCCCCCTCATCATCCCGCAGCATCCCTTCATACAGTTCCTCCGCCCCTGCACACCCCGTCTGTATAGGCGTCAGAATCTCACTTCTCACCAGTTTGTGGCGGTCGTGGTAGCTTAGATAAATTTTGATGTTCATCGGATTTGTTGGTGCTCAGCTCACAACTCTCTCTGCTTGTTGATCGAATTCTGAAGGGGCTTCATCATTTCGAATACAAAACGATCCCGGAGGAACGAACCGCCTTCCTCCGTTCACGCTATGGCACCCCTCCAAAAAAGTCAAGCAAATTGTGGAATAGCTTTCGATTATGTGGATTGCAAGATTCAACGCAACAGTGCGATAACATAAAGGAGAGAGCCCGGTTAGCTTGGGAAACACGAGTCCCTCTTTCCGTTGGGAGACGGATTCTGTCTGAGTTATGGTTGGTCGGGCAGAGCTGTTCCCAGCTCGGTCAGAGCCCTTCCAAATAGGTCAGCCCCTGTTTCCCTGCTCGAGGATCTTCTTGTCTATTTCTCTGCGCAGGATGGTGCGGATGTTGGTGTAGAGGATGTGCTCGTAGTAGAGCCGTCCCACCAATCAAATGCAGTTTCACTTTTGATTCGCTCTATCCCAGCACCCTCCTATGCCGGAAATCTTCACCGCCATATTTTATCACTGGACCATTGCGCATTTGTGAATCCTAAATGTTTGTACAATTCAGGGATGGTGGGTTCAGTACTTGATAGAAAATCCTTACACCTATCCCGCCATTTGCTCTTTGGGGCTATCTTCCCCAAGATGATCGCACAAATACATAAAGCTGCGGCTGTCTTATCGAGTTCTGCCGTACGAGAGATCAGTCCTCTGTCCTGCCGCAGTATGGGAGTCTTCTTCTTACTGAGCCATGTTTTATCCCATATTCTTGACTGATGTGCGCAAGAATTTCGCACATCCTTCAAAAAGGCTATCGCTGACAGAAAGAAAGAGGCATATGGGATTCCCATCTCCCCTGCAATCTTTTTTACTATCTTGTCGGGGAGGCAGATTCTAAGCAGAGTGTGTATATTTCCCAAGGTGGCAAACTCGACGTAAGCCCGGGGCAAACGCATTGAAAATGCGTTTGCCATGTACGATGTACGATTTTCGATGTACGATTTATTAATAATGTGCGCGTTGCGCAGATTTTTCGGATCATTAATGTATGCTGAGATCCCTTTAAAACCATCATCATGATGACCGCTGGTTGTCATGATTTTTGATGTATATAAACAGTTATATCAGTCAACAAGAGCATTTCCTCTGTTTATTGATTTCTCTCAAATGCAGTTGCCCCGATTATAGGCCACCTGAGTACGTAATGCTATTTCAATTCGGGAAATAGCATCGAACAGCAAATTCCTAAGTCTTCTATCGAACATATACCTTGCCATCACATCCTCCCAACGCACGCCAGCTTGGAAAAAGAGTTCTTTCCCTTTTTCTCCTTTTCTAGTTTCTATAAACGGGTGCCAGTAGGCAGACAAACGATAGTAGTTTATGTATCGAAGCCTCTGTTTTATTTCTTCTCGCAGCTCTCTTTCATCCAGTTCACGACTCTGCATTTCTCTACCGAGGATGATATCCACTTGGTCGTCGAAATTTTTGAAGGGCTTCGTCATATCGAACATAGAGAGACCCCGGAGGGACGAACCGCAGCCGGGGTCAAGTTTGCGGGTTGTACACTGCACTTGCAGCGTCCACGGGTCAACCGCAGAACCGCCTTTCTGGGTTCAGACTACACTACACCTCAGTGAAAGTCAAGAAATTTTACAAAAATATTTTGATTTTGAGGATTGCAAGATTCAACGCAACAGTGCGATAACATAAAGGAGAGAGCCCGGTTAGCTTGGAAAACACGAGTTCCTCTTTCCGTTGGGGAATGGATTCTGTCTGAGTTATGGTTGGTCGGGCAGAGCTGTTCCCAGCTCGGTCAGGGCCCTTCCAAATAGGTCAGCCTCTGTTTCCCTGTTCGAGGATCTTCTTGCCTATTTCTCCGCGCAGGACGGTGCAGATGCTGGTGTAGAGGATGTGCTCGGGCTACATTACATTAGAACACAAAGGAGCATGCTTTATTTCTGATTAGTAAACAAATCTTTTAACTTAGAGGGAAGCTCTTCATATTCGTTGAACCAAATAACTTTTAATCCCAGTCTGGACATAATTATACATGTCGATTCCTTTTCTCCCTCCGTATTTCCGTGTTCGTCTTCTTTTAGAAAAATACAATGTTCCCTACTTCCATCACCATTTGCAAGCTCCAAGAGTCTTCGTAAATTCGGGTCTTGCATAGAAAAGCCCACAAAAATACAATTAGTACTTCTCATGTAATGAAGTTGTTCTACATTAACCCACCTGTATGACTCGTTAAATAATCTATTGTAGCTGCTTTCTTCTAAAATCAAATGGGGAACACTTGTTGGCTTTTTAGACTTTGGTATGTATCCATGAACATGAAGAATAGGTACACCATCTCGCTGCATTACTTCATCACCTTCAAGAACGGGAAAGACTGGCGTACCATAAGATTCTAATTTTCTCTCTATTAAATCATCATAGTTATACGTTACAATTGTGTCTATTTGTTTATTCTGAATTAAACTTATGATTGTATTAAGAAGATGTGATTCTTTTTCTTCATTTAAATATAATGCTTCTTTGATTAATTCATAAACATGAAACTCAGGCTCGTACTTATATTTGTACTCGTGTTTGTACTCGTACTTTTGAAGAATAGTTATTATCTTTCGAGATTTGATAATTAAATTATTATCCCTAATTTTAGAAACGATTTCTTTTATTTTAGGATCCTGTATGCAATTTTCCATGTTTTTTAACAGCTCATCCCATGCAGGTAATCCTGATGATATGCCCACACCTGCCCCAACAAACAGAGTTTTACTCCCTCTTAATTTCGGGTATTCATCTTCGACAACTTGTTTTCTCTCTATGGGTTTTGTTTTTTTGAGAATGCTTTTTGCTGGTAGGAAAAAAATTGATTTAGATTCTAGTTTTTTTACATATTCCTCTGGAATGCTGATATTAAGGTAAATAATATATACATAGTGATTTTCTTGTAATTTGCTTTCTATATAATGTAAAACTCTAGTTATCGCTGTTCCTAGATTATATTTAAATTCTATAATGGCGGGACCCTTGATGTTTAATTTTGCACATCCATTAGGTAATACCATATCCCAAACAGCGTGATCCTGCGAATCATTTACACCTTTTAGTTCTCGAGGGCTACATGCAGACGTGATAGCCATAACCATCTCTTTTTCGAATTCGTACCCACTCTTTATATAATCTTGTTTCATGGTTAGAGAATATTGCTTAAATTACTATTTCTCAATAAAAAATGATAAAACTGAACAAGATGATTTGGAAATCAGAGCTTAAGATCAATCCAATTTATTGTGGAAGGAGAGAATTTTGTTAAAGAGGAGGAAACCATTCGAGAAGAACTCTGAGACGGGTAGATTCTGGTTAATTCACGCGGTAGCTTCCGACTCTCCTGGCTAGTATGGAGTGACTAAGACAATGGGTGTGAAGTCCTCTCCCTCTACACTCTTGCATGAGACAGAAGACGTCGAGGGGTTCTTATTGAGCTTATGAGCGCGGCTATTATCGATGCCTGATAACCCTATTCGTTCATTAATATTGCACGATTTATCCATATTTGTACTTTTCAACGATGTGATGGAACAAAGCCTCAATTTTCTTTGGAAGCTCGTGTCCTTTCCCCATGTCTCTTAAGCCACGCTTCCAGCAATTTTTTATTCTTCGGATACCAGTCATTGCATATCCTATACTTTTTCCCAAGTATCGTCACGGGCTCTACATAATACCGGGCATGTAATTTGCCGGACAATCCCTCGGCATTTATTGGCAAAAGAGCAGCGTATGATAAATTAAACTCTTTTTTCGAATATTCCTCGTCACACAAATCCCGCAAAAGCTTTTTATCTTTACACCTTAAACACGATTCCCTAAATCTGCCTCGTGCCAGTTCTCCCACTTTATACTGTTCTTCTACCTCTTTTTGTTCGCCCTGGAGTGTATGACCAAATACACTACTACAATTTGACATCAACTGACAAAAACGCAAAAACAACTCTTGAGTGTTAGTGTATTTAACCTTTGAAGCCATATCTTCAATACCTTTTACGATTGAACGAACAAAATCGCTGTTAAAGAGCAGATCTATCTTAATGCTCTTTCCCTTCTCCCGATACAGGAACTCCTGTAAGTCCCCAATAAGGCCTTTTATCTTTTCTACGTCGGTACCTCGAACAAATGGTGAAGCAAAGAATATATGAAGTTCGTCATAATCAATATAAGCTGTTAGGGATAATATGCTCCGCATAATTTTAGACACAATCTTCCATGCAGAGGATAGTTTTTTGTTCCCTCCATAATTCAACCCGTGTGAGTGGAATGCAACATCTCCCGCCTTAATGTACAGTTTCTTTTTCTTTTCGACTTTGATGCCAACCACGTCAATTTCACACTGCTTCAATATCGTTCCCAACTTATCCCTTTCCCCAAATACCTTTACTCCTCCTTTTTTCTGGCAAAATTGTTGGAACTCCTCATATAGCCTCACAGCACGGGATTCCCTTTCTGACCCAATTTCTTTCCAATTAGGCGCTTTCCAATTGGTTTGTACAACCGGATATTTCTCCATATGTCGAAGCCATGAAGCAATGAGCGATTCAGCTACGTCTATTTGCATGATTTTAGTTTATTGGTAGTTTGATTATTAAAATGACGTCTTCTCACAGTAGTGAAGTTTTTTCTATGAAAGTGGGGCTTGGGTCATCAATTTTCCCCCGTCTTATTCTTCAGCTTTGGACAGCCGGCAATGGAGCAGAAGACGACGGAGGAACGCTTTTTTATCCACCCGAATGGCGGATGCGAGTGCAGTGTACACCAGCCGTAGGGATTCCGAGAAGATGATGGCAAGCGCTAGGTTGATAGCGAACATGATGAGCAGCTTGATGCCCCACTCCAGGCGGATGTACGGGGAGATGAGGAAGAGGCAAGAGGCGGAGACTCCCTGACCGGCATAGTAGAAAATGGCGTTGCGGCCGACATGTTCGAAGAATCGGTTGCGCAGGGTGTCACTGACGAAGAAGATGATGCCAGCCATGGAGAGGCAAGAGGCGGCTATGTACGGAAGTTTGACGGGGAATTTGTTAATTTGCAGGTTATAGACGCTACTGCCCTCACACAAATAGCAGAGACGAAATACGATGCAAGCAACGAATACCAGGAGCAGGGCAAACTTTCTGCGTTTGTGAACCTCCGCCTGAATGATGTGCTGCTGGCACCAATAGCCAAACAGGTAACTCGCTACCGGGAAGAGCAACATCTCCAGTTTGCTCCCGAGGAAGCTGTACCCTGAAAAGTTCAGTAGTCCTCCGAACGAGAGTACGTAGGTAAGTACGATGAGGGAAGTAACCCCCATAATATACCCCCCCCCGGTATGTTTGATAACTACGCCGCCCAAGATGATGGTACAGGCATAGATCGGCACGAACCAGTAGGAGTCGAACACACTCTTAAACAGGGGAGAAACATTGATACCCATGAGAAACAGCGGTCGGAAAATCGATGCCCATGTAACTTCTCCATCAATCAGATTGCACAAGAGTCCCAGAAGTACAAATATCATTGAAAGCTTGAAGAGCTGGGTCAAAATGGTGTCTTTCTGAATGTACGCCCTGGTCATGCCTGCAATGAAAAAAAATGCAGGCACGTCCAACAGCAGTGAAATGGATTGCATCGGCATGGGAACATACGACCCACCCGAGCAAAAGCATGTGTGAATAAACACGATGCTCAAGGCACAGATGCCGCGCACCAGATCAATGTAGTGCGCACGCGGTCTTCTTACGGATGCATTTTCGACTGCGGGTGTGGGCGCGATGGTTGTCTCTTCTTCGGAGTCCTTGGTATCCGTTTGTTTCATGACGTGAAATCTTTACTGTAGGTTAAAATGGTGACCCCCAGGCAAATGACCGCTATCCCGATGCATTTTTGTAGAGTCAGCGGCTCATTGAGGAAAAAATAAGCCAAGACAGCGGTGATGATGAATCCGACACAGGAAAAGGGATAAGCCAGCGACACATTGACCTTCGAAAGCACTACCATCCAGAGAACTAGAGATACAGCATAGCACAACATCCCGCCCCACAAGTACAGATTCGTAAAAAAGCTCAAAACCATGTTCCACAGCTGCTCGAGCTTCAGGGAAACGGAGCCGATCTTGAGCATCCCCTGCCGGATGAACAGTTGTGCCAGGGCATTCAATGCCACACTGGATAAAATGAGTAGGATGTTTTTCATGGATTTTGTTTATGCAATGTTAAAGAACAGGGACAGCACGTAGCCGACAAAGGCGCAGCATGTCAACAGCAAGGCCCTATCCTTGTACAAGTTTTCGGTCGGATCCTCCGAACCGTTATACTTGTCCAAAATGTACACGTACCAAAACATCCCGAACACGACAAACACGATGCTGTAAATCATGCGGTGCGTACCCAGATTGGCCTTCGTATTGGTCTCCATGGTCCAGAGGGCGTAGGACATGATGGTGAGCGCCATCGTGACGGACAGATAGGCGTTGAGCATTTCCTTCCCGTACTTTTTGAGCACCGTTCGCGATGCCGTTCCATGCCGCAGCAGCTCGCCCTTGCGCTTCGCAAATCCCAGAAAGAGCGATAAAAACAGCGTTGTCATGAAGATGAAGCTCGAGACCGGCTCATGGATGGCATAGGCTCCGGCATACATCCGCAGCACAAAGCCTATCGCGATGACGAACACATCCAGCAGGACAATATTTTTCAGCTTCCCGGAATAAAGGACGTTGATGAGCAAATAGAGTCCGATGACTCCCGCAACTTTGATGTCACCCAACATCCAGATAAATACCCCCCCCCCGTATAGAAGAAGGAGAGCTGCCACAAGGCCTTTTTTCACCGAGATGACCCCACTGGCTATCGGTCGATGTTTCTTTTGAGGGTGCAGCGCATCCTTTTCCCGATCCTGAATATCGTTGACGATGTAGTGGGCGCTGGCGATAAGGCTGAATGCGAAGAAGGCGTAGAGTGCCGACAGGACGGAGGAGATGTCCGTAAATTGGAAGGAGAAGAGCAATGGCGCAAGGACAAAGGCGTTCTTGACCCACTGCTTGATGCGGATGAGTTTCAACCAGGCTTTCATGAGACGACATAGAAGTTGATGATGAGGAGGCAGAGTCCGGCGTAAATCCCGGCGAAGACGTCATCGAGCATCACTCCCCAGGCGTTGAGCAGCTTTTGATCCGCCCACTTGGCGGGCTGAGGTTTAACGATGTCGAAGAGTCGGAATAGGAAGAAGCCGGCGATGTATGCCCACCAGGCATGCAGGTTTTCAACCAGGCAGGAACCGACAAAGGCGAGGGTGACCAACTGTCCCACGACCTCATCGATGATGATGAGCGAGGGGTCGTGCTTGGTGTATTTGAGGATTTCCTTAGACGCGATGACGCCTACGAAGAAGGTGACAACAGCGGTGAGTAGCAGTCCCCACGTCCCGTAGAAGTAGGCGATGCCAAAGGCGACGGGCAGAGTGGCTGCAGAGCCTGCCGTTCCGGAGGCGAAGGGAAAGTAGCCGACGCAAAATCCACTGCCGGCTGTGTAACACAGGAATCTGTATATTTTGTTATTCATAATGCTTTCTGAGGTTGTCGAGGAAATTCTTTCGCGAGTTGCTTCTTGTACTCCTCAAGCAGCTTTGCATCGGTGACAAAGAGGATGACATCTTTCCACACGATGAGTCCATTCTCGTGTGGCCACGCGCGTGCTTTGTCCAGAATGCCGGCTTCCCACAGTCGCTTGAGTTGAGCCCTGTATTTGGGATCATTAGGGTGGTTAGGACGAGGGTGCTCACCTCTAAATTCTGTCTGATAATAAAATTCGTAGGCATGAAACAAATCCCAGGGAGCATCATAGCTAAATGACAATAGGCTGTTTCCGTGGTCATGGAATCTTTTTGAAGGCCGCAATTTCTTATAAAAGCGAGAGCGCATGGAAATAGGCATACCAATCTGAATAATATTGTATTTTCGACTCACGTCAAAATCTTTTTGGATTTCCATACGCATCAGTACCCTGTTCCAGAGCATCTTTTCTGCATCAAAGCCCAGTTTCCAGACACGGAGACAGTCCAGATCATTGATGATAGACACCCATACAACTCCTGTTGCCGCAAGAACGCTTAAATTGTGCATCTTTTTGAGTTTTGTAAAGACTATAACTGTCACAAGTGTTTCAAAAACAATTAATCCAAATAATTCTATCCGTCCAGCTATGAGGTACTTATTAGCAATTATCATGGCAGTCTGCGTCGCGAAAAGCGCTCCACCAAGTAAAAGCACTCTCACGATCTTTTGCTTGATGTTTCCAATCGAACAAATGTACAACACCACGAGAACGACAAACCCTAAAAAGACCCACAAAAGGCCCTGGGAGATAAAGGGAAAAGGATATTCGCACAATTGACGGAAACTTTGTTCGAATAAAACAACTAAACGTTCCGAGATCTGGCCAAGGGGCAAAGTTTGCGTGTTGTAGTCACCATTTGGCGGAAACACAAACGTAAGTACGAGTTTGTAAGAAAGAATCCCAAGGACAATGTTGATCGCCGAAACAGCGTACGGGACAAAGCAGGTTCGAAACTGTCTCCATGAGCAATCCCTCTCAAATGACTGGACTAACAACCTGCCGACAAAAGCCACGGCGATGGTGTTAATCAGGACGGGATACGTTGCCAGAGACAGGTTAATCAGAACAATGGAAAGGAGTGAACAAACCACTTTCCTCGTGCGAGAACTTTTCTCGAATGCTATCTTCTCGGTCAGCGTAAGTGCAGTCAGAGCAAGGGTGACACCAATGAAAGTTTCGGGGAGCATATGCTCGTAATACATCATGCATAATGTAAACGGCTGCGCCGTCAGAATGAGGCCGCACAGGACAAAGTAAATAACTCGTTTTTCGAGTTTCCAGTAAGTACAGAGCAATACCGCATTCAGTGCGAGAAAAAGGAAGGAGACAACATCGTAGATAAGAGGCAAATAGATGCCGCCAAGAACGGTACTCTTAATACCATACAATGCGTACCTCCCGCACCATACAAAAGCCGTTGCACTCTTAAAAGCGAACGCATCTTTCCAATCATGATTACCCCACATAAATTGAATAGCGTGGAATCCAAAAGCGAAACACAGCACGCCAAAGATGATCCAAAAAGCTCGTCGATAGACCCCGTCAATACTTCTGTAATTATCTGCGATTACTTGAACGATATCCTTCTTGTTGAGCCCACTGACTAGCCGTCTGAGAGTATCGAAACAGGAGATAAGTAACGAACAAGCAATGAATAATCCAAATAGCCTCTCCCATCTGATGTCCGTGAAGAAAATCGGCTTACGGACTGCAAAACTCAATGTGACAGTCGAGTTGTCAGAAATGTTCTTTGCGCAGTACCGGAACGGCTTGTCATGCCAAACTGTTTGCTTCCCAGCAACGGTTTTCCCATTAACTCGTATATTCTCAAAACAGACGTAGGCAGGTTTCCTCTGGTTGTCAACCATCAAATCTTTCCCACGAAATTTCATTATCAGAGACATATCTTTGGCATTCCCTCGAGGCGTCAGCGCCATTTGGTAGGATTTTTGCGGGTAGGAAACAGGAAATTGAAGCATGACTCCTTGGTTACCTTTGCTGTCGCGTATCCACCGCGGTCTATCCACTCGCAATGTCTTTCCTTGGAAATCAATCTTCCCGTTACAAACTTCTCCGGCAAAGGCAACGTCTACTCGACCAACATCGCTTTGGTATGTCCAGTAGGCATCATCTTTTAGGAAAGCACTCGGAAACAGGGAGACCAGCACTATACTCAACCCAAGCCCTCCCAACAACGCTTTTATAATCTTTTTCATTTTTTAAACAAAGAGAGAAGAGTCCTGTCTCATGAGATTGGGGTGATCATCTTAATCAATTTATATATAATCATTTTTAATGATTTTTTTGATTGTCCTCGTTCGCTAATCTTACCATCAAGCAACAACTTTGCATCTTGAACATAGGGAGCTGCTTTCTCCAACCATGCTTTACTCTCCGCTTCCAACTTATGGGCTTTACCTTTATAATAAAGTCCTAAGTGATACTGGGCTATAACAAATCCTTGACCAGCGGCCATTAGCAAATAGTGCTCATGATCCCCGTAATACTCTTCATAGGTGCCCAAAAAGAATTGAGCAATTAGATCTCCATTTTCAGCAGCTTGTTCTATCAGGGAATAATACTTTTGGTCGTTCTCTGCAAACAAAGTCACGTAAACCATACATGCCAGTGAAAATCCCTCATCAGCCATAGCTTTCAAGATATCTTTCCCTTTTCCGTTATTCCCCGAGCACACACAATCAAATATGAGCATCAACTGATTTTGCAAATGGGAAAATAACGCATAAGGTTCTCCTTCCCTATGCGTTGTTTCATTCAAATTTATCTCGGGAATATTGGTATTCAATATATAGCCAAAATTGCGCTCCAGCACATCATACATAGAACCATCATCATCAACAAAGAATGATTTCGTGTCGGCGATGTTAAACTCTCCTTTTAAAACCTTATCTATCATCCTTTCAGCGTCTTTGCAAATTTCAAGGAGTTTCTTATCATCTTCCGAGAGGGAGCCCAAACTTTCCAATTTTTGGATAACACTCCTAAAATTTTCTTGCGCACTTCCGGGATTAAGACACAAACAATTAATTATTCCCAGCACGAATTTCGTTTCTATACAAGCGTGAATATCTATCATCTCCGCGCTACGAAGCGCCTGTCTATAACAATTTCTCGCATGTATTAGATTCTTATAAGAAAAAACTTCACCACAAATTGCTTTCTTAATATAGAATTCTGCTTCTTTTGTTAAATTGTCATATTCAGTACTTAGTTGCGCATCTTTCACATGAGAATCTGAAGCATCGTTCAATTCTTCCACCGCTGTGAGTTGCATAGTCAGACAGGCTCCCATAGTGAAGAGCATGCGCACGACCTGATTTTTGAATATATTCATAGAAGTCACGGTTTTAGAGTATATATAATTATTTTTGCTTTTTTATTATTATTCCTGGCTGAACTAAGCAACCAGAGAAGGGCCAATAGGTTGTCCTGCACCACTCCTTTCCCCCGCAAATACAGACATCCCAAGATGTATTGTGCACGGTCATTCTCCGCGTACGCTGCGGCTCTGTACACAGAGATTACCTTTTTAGAAGGTCTCGTACTCAGTTGCCCCCTTCCCAATGCCTCCTCTTGTCCGTTGATGCCCCATTTGTTTGTTCCTGGTTCGCCCTCCATTTCAAGTCCCAACCATAGTCGTATAAGAAAAAATACAGGAGTTACAACCCACCACCCACTTCTCCCGATGTCATGTAACCGACTTATGGATACATCTATAAGTAAATACAAGAAGTAAAAACACAGTATAGAGTAAATACCAAATGAGATGTCGCCAATCTTTCCTTCGCTAACAAGGAATTGAGCACAGAGAAGGCTTCCTAATGACTCATATACGAGTGTTATGATGATCAGGTTTAAATAAAGAAAAATCCGCTTCTTTTTATACAATTCTAAGGCAATCCTTTTCTTTTTCTGGGGTACATAAAAATCCCATATCATCCTTTTCATTGCTTTTCCAATTTCGCTTCTGTTGGTTCTTGATCTCATCGACGTACCTTTGCTATGCTGTTGGATCACCGTTTATTTTGAGGCATTACTCTGTTCCCTCTCGAGATATTTTCCTATGTGATATATTGCTAATTTGGCTACTACGACCTCCTGTACTGAAATTTTAGGATCGTGTGATTCGAGAAAACTCTCAAAAAACTTCTTTGCTTTTTCCAAATCTTCCTTGTATCCGTCATTGAAGAACATCAGTGTACCCGCCTGCTCTGGTCTGAAATGTTCAAAAAATACTGCCGAGAACACTTTGTAAGCAGCCTCCCGATATAGGACAGGGTGAGAGGAAAGAGACGGAAGTTGAGCTATAAGGTTGCTATAGTTATGATTTTTTACCTCATGTTCTTCTTCCCAAAGCTTGTTCAGAATTTCATGAAAATATTTCTCCGTTGTATCTGCGTTCCCTCTCGTGAAACACTTCCTGACCTCCTCTCCATCTTTTTCATTCATCTCCCGATCTAATTTTATATTGATCGCTTTTTGTAAGAATGAACAAAAAAGAATGAACGGCACCAAGTTCATGAAAGTCTCCCCTGTTTTATGGATAGTTATCCACAGGTATTTCTGCATGTTCCTTCTTGTTTTCATCATCGTTATCGGAGAGAAATGAGGATTGTTCAAATCCGTGTGGTACAGATGTTCCCTCGTCGTGGTTTTTCTTTTATCCTTGATACATCTAAATCAAAGGTATCAAACTTACAAGAAAGAGGCAAAGGCTCGATTCATGCTTACGATGTAGGCTTGCCTCTTAATGCCGAACCGTTCAAAGGTCTGCAAAGCTATTGCTTTCTTCCTTAATGCTTCTTGTACCTTCCTGATTGTGTTTTTCTCTCCCACACGCTCAGCATCGTCAAAAATGATCACGAAATCCTCTGCTAAATTCCCGTTATCGATCAAATCAACTACATTGGATCGCGGCAAATTCTTCCCTCCTCCCACAGGACCATCTACAATAATCAAATCAAACTTTTGATCTTCCACCAATTCCAACAATCCTGCATATTTGTCATTCCTCTTGCATCGGTACTCAAAATACTCTAAATCGAGGTGATTGATGTGGATGTGCTCATGTTCTGGTAGCTCCTGCTGATAAATTTTTATCCAATCGCGGCTGTGCTCGCATACATTGAGGTAGGCTTCGGGATTTTTGTACGCAATATACTGAGTCGTCAACTTCGTCGTCTGTCCCAAGCCGAACTCCAAGATGTTTTGCGGCTCAATCTTGTCCAGGATGCGGAACAGCAGATAGATAAAGCTGTAATTAGCTGCCCAGTTGTGCAGGTCGAAAGTCTGGTTTTTCACCCAAGAGCTTTCTCTCATGCCGTCATGCAAGAGATGAGCGTAATTGAGTTCTTTCAGCTCGTTGTAGCAAAGACCCAGCTTCTGCTCTATGGCAGCGAGTCGTTGTTCATGCTGGCGAGCTAGCTCCCGCAACGTTGCCGGTTTTTCCTTGGGGCAGCGAGAAGTTCTCTTTTTTGATGGGTTATTTTGCATGGCTGATTGCTTTGTAGATTTTATCTGTCAACGCGTCGATGTTTTTCTGAATCGCTTCCGATGTCGGGTTGAGTTTTAGGATCGTTTCCTTCAATTCTTCTCGCGAGTATGGATGTGGCTGCTGTTCATACTCAACCCATACTTCTTGTTCATCCCTCACGGGCATCTCATAGCGCCATGGTTTATTGTGCCACACGGCGATAGGTGAGGATAGTATCTCCTTTCCGTCAATTTTGATGGATTTATAGTCAAGCCACACCGGGAACCTCTTACCTTCAAAACGTACATCCGGCCCCATAAAATTCAGAGTGAGATTGCCATCCCCACTGGTGAAAATCTTTATTCTCTTCTTGTCTGTTGTACTTGTCAGAACTCGTCCTTCACCCTTCGCATCGCAAAACCAACTCGGTGCTGTGATCGTGCAGTTCCGTGCTTCAATCGCGATGGCGTTTTTTTCTGTGCCAACATTCTTGATATCAATGCGCGCCTGTTTCAGCTGATCTAAAATGTGTTCTTTGAGCAATGATTCGGTACTCTTCAACGGACGATGACCTCTACACCAATCTAACAACATTAATTTCTTCCTAGGTTTATAATATTCGCCGGTATCTATATCGTAGGCTAACTCAGGAAGTTTAATTTGCTGTCCCATAAAAAGATTAATGTGTTGACTGCTCCAATGAGATGTCCCACTGGCAGGAGTAAATGTCATTTCTCCAAATTTGACTTCCCCATTATTAAGGAGGTAAAAATCCACTCGAACATAGTTAAATCCATCGGATAGCTTTTCTGCCAGCTGAATCATCAATTCAAGATTAGCAGGTTTGGGAATGGTTTTAGTGTCTAAGGGATAAGAAGACGTAAAATCCTGCTTCTCCCATTGTCGGTTATAAAACGCCACCTTCAAACCAGACAGATTTCGCTCGGATAAAAATTCGATATAGATGACTTTGCCATTAAAACAAAAAAACTTGTAATCATACAGATCATTTGTTCCTTCATTTTCAAGGTAGGCCTCAACAAGAATCTTAGGTTTGATATCCCGATAATGAAGCTCAAAACCATTCTTAAATGCAAAGTTCTCACACATCCACCTATCCACCTTCTGCTTGGCATCGTTGAGATCAAGTTGAGATTTGTCTCTGACTACAATATTATAGCCACAACCATGGTTGCATTTAATCACGAATTGATTGGGTAACTTTTCAAAATTAATGTCTTCGAACTGATCATAAACGCCTAACAGTGGAATAAGATATTTCTCGCCGATTTTCTCTTTCACCCATTCACGCACAAGATATTTGTCAGCCAGCCTCGTCTTGATAGGCGTTGAATCATAGAGCTTGAGCCACTGAATCTTCTCGTTAAATGTTTTTGGAGCTCTCAAATTCAAGCGCCTACCCGTCTGTTTTTGAAACCATTCAGAAAGAGCAACGGCGTAGTTGACTATTTTAGTTTCCAAGTTAATAAATTGCACTCCTCTGAAATTGCATCTACTTCCGAAAAACCATTCCTTGAGTGCTTTTTCGGAAGCTGCTCCCAGTGAAACTTGCAAAACGGATGCGATTTTATCCGATGAGATGAACCGTCTGATTAAATTCTCGTCTGTAGCATTTTGAACGACAAAGTGTACTTTGGAGGCCTCCTCCTGAACAATTTCTTGTAGCCGTTGCTTGTTAGAATCCCATGAAACCGACAAGTCAAAAACGCAGCACACCCGCTGGGAGTCTCGTATCGAAATCCTGTTCCTGACGTAGCTCAAATAGAATAACACAGAATCCGATAATGAAGGCTCTACGGAGATGGGGATCCCCATGATAGAACGCTTTTTGTATCCCCCTGTAAATTTGATTTGTGCATACGGAATGCCCAGGATCTGCTTTACTTCCATATCTGAAGAATAGCGATGCTTCCACAAAGTAAGTCCCAGGAAGCGGAATTGTATCGCGTTAGAGCTTACCCGCATACCTGATAGGCGTTTTGCTTGCAGAATCCGGCAGACGACCTTGTAGTCATGATTGCTGATGAGGTGTGCGATAAAATAGTACGAAGGAGAATACCTTTTCAGGAATTCCTGCACAGCCGGGGTGTTGTCAAAGTGATTCTTAATATATTGCTTGATGGAATCGAAGAAAAAGCGCTTCTTTTCATCACCCGTTACCCCATACGTCTTCAGGTGCCATATATAGGAAAACAGGATCACAGCTTTAAAGCCTGCCTCGCAGGCGGGAAACGCCGGGTATTGCCGGCATCTCTCGAAAGAATATTCATACGCCTGAATAACACAGGACAAATCCTCCCCTTTCGTCAACCTCGTGTTCCCTTTGCGGTTGTGACGATAGTAATAGTAAGCCTTGTTATGCACCATCATTCGGTCAGCAGCTATGGCAACCTCATAGGCAAAGCTTGCATCGTTTGTGTTTTGAATCGTCTGGAAGCGGATCTTGTTCTTGATCAGAAATTCTCTTCGATATATTTTGTTGAAAGGATAAACAATCAGGCTCCATATAAAATTTCCTAAATCTCTTGCATTGAAAATTTTACCCTTACAGAAATCAGTAACAAACAGTTTCGAAAAAGGACCCTCATAATTCATTCGTTGTCCAAAATCGTTGTAAAAGCCGCAGAAAAGGACATCTAATCTGAACTTTTGAGTGAGAGCGTAGAGTTCTTCGAGCATGGTCACATCACAGTAATCATCCGGGTCAAAAAACATAACCCATTCGCCTAGGGCGTGGCCAAGCCCTGTATTACGGGCGGAGCCGGCAAATGAATGTTTGTTCCGGAAGAGCCGGATACGGGCATCTTTTGCCATGAACTCGCGAATAATGTCCACTGACGCATCTGTAGAGCCATCATCCACACAAATAACCTCAATCTCCCGCAAGGTCTGGTTCAGCAGACATGACAGCGAATGCTTCAGGTAGGCTGCCACATTGTAAACGGGCAGAATGACTGATACTTTTACTTCATCTGGCATAATGTATCATTTTGTTTTTTATTCCATCTTCCGAACGAGGTATATTAATTCTCAAGTGTCTTCCACACGGTCACCCCGAAGAAGTTAATCTTCCGGGTGGTTTCCAAAAAATTAATTGATACGACCGGGATCCCCAGAAAGTAGTATCGAGTCCTTTCGGGGGAAATTTTGTGTATGGTCAGCACTCGTACTGCTCCAAATAGCATATAAGTTTTCTTAGATGTCTTGAATGGTTCAGGAGGAGGGGGCGGGACCTTCTTGACAGGAGGAATAACTATTTTTTCCTTAATGGATAAATTAAAAAGATCGTTGAAATTAAATTGATAAAATCCCCAATGATCTTTGTAAACTACGGTCATGTCTTTTCCACGAAAGAACGCCAGAAGATCACAAATTCCACTACGCAAAGCATGAATGGAGTGACAATTCAATCCGAGCCAAAGAGCCTCTTCTAAGCTCATGTTCAAATGTATGGCTCCTTTAAGAGGAAACGGATGAAGAGCGTTGATGATAACTTTCAATCCCTGCCTTGCATACTCTGCGATTTCCTTTTCCCAGTATGCATCAATTTCTCTCGTCATCTGAAATTTATCCCCACATTCAGGAATTAAAAGAACCATCTGAGAAAGCTGACCCAGTTGCGATACCCTATTCATGAACTCAGTCGACACCGTAATATTATCTGACTTTGGGCGTTCAAAATAATCCCAACACGAAGAAGGGATCTGCAAAAGATATTCAAAATAATTGCGCATCCTGAACGTTTGTCTATTGATCGCCCTACGAGGATCCAATTCCCTATGATTTCCAAAAAAGGCGACCCAAACTGCCCCCTTACGTAAACGAGGCGTCTGATCAGAAATTGCTGTCAACCTATCGCATGCAATCCCAGAAAAACCCTCAGCCGCAAAATCCAATACATCATAGTCATCCACTCCGTACATCTTCATGATAACTTCGTGACTCCGACGGATCAGGAAATGAAAGGGTCCTCCCCATCTCTGCTCCATATATCGGCGTAAACCTAGATAAACCAAGGTGTCACCGCATCCGGCAGATAGCAGAATGTAATACTTCTCCGGGTCAAGACGAATATTCGAGAGACGTACGATTGGTTTACTCATAACAGGTAAAATATGTGGGCTGACCAAATTGTTTCCCGCTGAAATTTTCCTCCTCTTTTTGACTTCTGCGGGATTTCAAATACGTATTAATACTTAAATTCATCAACTAAAACTTACTCGGTTAATTGTTTCCTTAGCATCCCTGATCAAAATCTTTAGCTCCCTCTTACGCTCGATAAGTTTTCTCCTCTTTTTACCAACACTAAATAGAATTCGCATACGAATTCTTCTCAACTTTCTTTCCAGTTGAGGCAACACTTCCATGGCACGTAAAATTTCCTTCATTTTTTCTTCGCTACAGCTTATTAATTTCTGAAATTTTACCCCACTGTCGCTAATTAATTTCTGAAAATCCGGAATCTTCTTTTCACTCTCGGACTTTTGGAACAGTTCCTTCTGTATGTTCGCGATGTGTTCATAAAGGATCGTTTCATAAAATGGAGTTTTACGTGCATAGTGCCAAAAATAAGTGCTCAGAGGATCATCATATGCACTGTTCCACGGTTTTTTGTGTCCACAGTAATGAACAATCCAAGGATCTCCTCTGCTAGTCAAGTATTCAAACAAGTCTGAGGCGGCCATCTTTTGCATCCAATCGTTTACATGCAAGGTTATTGAAGACTCAACGTTCCACCTGACGTCCAAAAACGATGTTCTTCCCTTGAAAACTATATTCATAACATCTTGATCATTGAGTCTTAAGCTGCCAACTCTTTTCTCGAGTGTTTCAAGCAGTTGTGAAAGTATGTCCTCTCTGACCATTTGTCGGACGTTCATTAGCAGAACTCCCGCATTAAAATACTGCTTAACATTGTCCAATCCAATCACCTCCCTAACGTATTTCCTCCAGAAATCTGAAACATTAGATAACAAGCACAATCCTCTATCTCTGATTACCGCTGCTAGTGAATTATTATCCAATTCGGTTTCATACAACTTTGCTACATCTCTTTTTACAACTAAGTCGCAATCTAAATAAAGGAGCTTATCGTAATTTTTAAAAATTAGCGGAATGAAAAACCTGTTGTAAGTGTTGATGGAGTGGTACGATTTAGTTTGAAAGATGTCAGGTAATGATGCAAAATAGGGTTTAACGTTGACGAATCGGATCAATATATTCTTTTTTTGTAATTGTTTAATCAAGTTTTGATCTTCCAAAGACATTTCCTGATACAAGATGCAAATATCATAATTATTTGAATCCGAAGCATTTTCTATCAGAGACTGTATGGTCGTGACCAGATATGGCAAATAACGCTGATTTGAACTCAAACAAACAGCGATATTTTTCTCACTGAAGCCAGGTTCAACAGTCGGACATTCAAGTACAGGTGTCTCTTCTACAAGTGTCCTCTTCAATTCCAACACATTCAGATTTTTTGTAGTTTTGTTGTGGAACAGCCATATTCCGAACAATCGCTCGGCAATATATCCTATTACCCTCGTTTCTTGAACATTGTATCGTGATATATCAAGCTTTTTTTCTACTTCAAACAAGATTGTAAAGAGCCATTGAGCAAACTCGTGAAACAACTCGCGCCGCATTACAAAGCAGTTTGTGAAATATCCATACTTTTGGGAGTTATATTTTTTTGCGCTCTCTACATTTTGAGGGGAGATTTCCTCCATCACTTGCAAGGCAATCTCGTAGTCATGAATGTGGTGAAATTTCTTGTACTGCTCATATACAGTCTGAACTTTCGCATATCCCACATCTAATTTTTCGGCCACAGCAATGTCGTAATCTTTTACGACGTTGGTAATCTGCTCACGCGTCAGGTGGAAGGTCCGGACATACCCGTCGTCCATCTTTCGCCAAGTAATGACACCTCCTCCGTTCGGTTTGAGAGAATTATTCAAATCAAAGCACAGATGCCTTCGGTAGTGCATAAGACCAATATAATCAGGGTCTCCTAATTTATCATAATTCTTCCATGCCCAATACAAAGCTGTTAATTCACAATATCTACGATTCAGGTGAGAAATATTCTCGCCCGTATCATCACCAAGGGATATATTGTCAATCATCCACTGATAATCATCAGCAGATATGTAGCCATCTCTTGTGGCCTCTCTTGCGATCGCCCTCCCTGTATGGATGGGAACTAAGATATCGCTCTTGAGGAGGGTAGCCGGTTTGTTATATGCAACCAATATTTTTACTGTGGGTTGGGTTTTCATTTTATAGTTCGATTGATTTTTCACGCGTTTCTCCTGTCATCTTGACTTCTATAGCGATTTCTCAGTTTTTATTGTCTTTTATCTGTCTATTTTTGCCAATTCAGCGTCGTTTCTATTTTCGCGAAACACTGTAAAGCCGCTTCCACTGTCTGATCCATATTGAAATATCGGTAGGAGGCAAGGCGGCCGAGAAAGTAAGTATTGGGTAAGGAGGATGCGAGTTGTTGATAACGGCGATAGAGGGCGTCGTTTTCTGCAGATGGAATGGGGTAGTAAGGTTCGTTCTGACCGGGAGAGTAGGCGCAAGGGTATTCACGCGAGATGGTGGTATGTGGTGTTTTCTCGTCCATGAAGTATTTGTATTCCACACTTCGAGTGAAGTCATAGTTGCAGGGGAAATTGATTTGAAGACCAGACTGCGCAAACTCACGTGGCAAATTTCGGAACTGAATATCCAGACTTCGATAGGGGAGTGCGCCAAACTTGTAGTCGAAAAACTCATCAATCGGTCCTGTGAAGAAAAGCCGGTCGTAGGAAATCGTCTCCTTCACATCCGACCAATTCGTGTTGAGTCGTAGCTCAATGAGCGAGTGATCAATCATACGTCGTGCCAGCGCCGTATAGCCCTCGGACGGGACGGCCTGATACGTGTCACGAAAATAACGATCGTCGCGCCCAATGCGTATCGGCACGCGTCCACTCACGGAAGAATCCAGCTGCTCCGCCGTCAACCCCCACTGTTTCATCGTATACCCGGCAAACACCTTTTCATAGATAAAATCTGCCAGCTGGCGAAGATCCGCCTCTTCCGTCTCACGCAGTCTGAGGATGGGTACCTCCGTGTTAAACCCGAATGCCGCGATCAATTTTCCCTCGATGCGTGTTGCCATTGTGCGTGGAAAGAGCGCATGCAGTGAGTTGAGATTGAAGGGCACCGGCACCTCCGTACCATCCACCACCGCCTTCACACGGGACATGAATGGGTGCCATTCCGTAAAACGGCTCACATAGTCCCACACTTGTTTATCATTCGTATGAAACACGTGTGGACCGTACCTATGCACCGTCACTCCTGTTTCGGGCTCCTTTTCATCGTAGATATTGCCGCCGATATGGGCGCGTTTGTCGATGATGAACACAGACTCGCCGAACTGAGAGGCTATACGCTCCGCCACGACCATGCCGGACAGACCGCAGCCTACCACAAGATTCTTCACGTGTTCCTTCTTCGATATATTCATAGAGTGCAATGCTTCAAAAAATAAAATTCCCTGAAGCCCGATACTTCAGATCTCAAAATCAGCACCTGTTTCTTTTCCTCCATCAGCGTTTTTTAAAAAAGCGGAAGTCTAATATGTGGTGCGAGCGCAACTCGCTCACCACGCGTTTCCAATCTGCCGCATCAAACTGCGGCCATTCCGTGAGAATGACCAACACATCGGCTCCCTGCACCGCGCTGTACATATCGGGCGCATACCGGACGGTGTCGCCCAGAATACGGCGTGCCGTCGTCATCGCTTGCGGGTCATAGACGCACACGTCCACGTAGTGACTCGTCAAGCGCTGCACAATCTCCACCGCGGGACTCTCCCGGCAGTCATCCGTCCCTTCCTTGAACGCCAGCCCCCAAACGGCTATCTTCGGAGAGGGTATATCCTCGACTTCCCTCAAGATACGCTGCGCCATGTTTTCGCGGCGTTTCTTGTTTCCCTTGATGGCTGCTCGAATGAGCGAAAGTTCTACTCCCAACTTGCGCGCCATGTGTTCGATGGCTTTTGTATCTTTCGGGAAGCAGGAGCCACCATAACCGGGCCCGGGTCTGAGGAAGGCGGACCCGATGCGTGAATCCAGCCCCATACCCTGCGCGACCTCGTGGATATTGGCTCCTGCGGCCTCGCAGAAGTCTGCCATCTCGTTAATGTAATGGATCTTCACCGCGAGGAAGGCATTGGAGGCGTACTTGATGGCCTCCGAGGAACGCCGCGCCACGAAGAGGAATCGAGGTACGTTGGGGAGATGAGCGTAGAGCCCGCGGATCAATTCACGCGCCCTGAGCGATTCGGTACCCACGACGATGCGCACAGGGTGGAAAAAGTCGTGGACGGCGTAGCCCTCCCTCAAAAATTCCGGAAGACTGATGACTTCCGCACGCGCACTCGGATTCAGACGACGCAACAGGGCTTCCACTTCATCTCCCGTGCCGACCGGTACTGTGGATTTGACCGCCACGATGACATTGGACGGTAGAAAGGGAGCCACTTCCCTCACCGCCCCGAACAGGTAGCGCAAGTCGGCTTGACCGGTACGGCGATTCGGCGGCGTCCCCACTGCCAACAGGACGAGCTGCACTCGGCGCACCCCCTCTGACATGTTATCGGTGAAAGAGAGTCGGCCGGACTCTAATCCGGACTTCAACAGCTCTTTGAGCCCCTCCTCAAAGAGTGTTACCTCTCCCGCACGCAATTTCTCCACCTTGGCACGGTCGCAGTCGATGCAGGTGACATCGTGCCCGAGCTTCGCCAGCCCCGCTCCCGTAGGAAGCCCCACGTATCCTGTTCCTATGACGGCTACTCTCATAATTGATTAGTTAACAAATCGGCAGTATTTATGGATTTCAACACGATACCCTCATGAGAATTTCTCGTCCCTCGCTGTCGAGAGTACCTGATTCTAATCTTTTGAATGACCACATAGATTAGGTCTTAAAGATGAGAAATGATCGTGTCAGAAATAGCAGAGGTGTCTTGTTTCAATGCGCTATATTCGGAAATGGAAGATGAGTAAGCCCATGGGAAATGCTCAAAGCTGTACATGGGCTGCAAATCGTTGTGGAATTTATTGTAGGAGTAAATGATGAACTGAGGAACGTGGAGATCACAAAGGACATCGCACAGACCACTGCGCAGAGCGATGATCGCCTTGGCGCGTGAGGCGAGAGCGTAGGCCTCCGGAATGGAGAACAGCGTGGAGTTGTAGAATACATCGTGACCTTTGGTTCGCAGAGAAGTTTCAATCTCATCCCAGAAAGCGGTCGGCAGAGCCTCGCAGGAACGGGCGGCGGGCGAGAGAAAAACGAAATTGTCCAGATTGAGCCGTAGGGCCTGCGCTTTGATGAGAGCGCTGCGTTCGACCTCCGAAGAGATAGCAGCGCGGGAGTATGAGAGAGGCGACACATCGACCTGCATATGCTCTGCCCACGACTGCAGGAAGGGCTTTCCCTGATTATTCAGCGCGATGAGTTGAGGGCCTGTGAGGAGGGGTTCAACGCAATTTCCGTCGATGCTTTGGGGCTCATTGAGTTCCGCCGCATTGCCACAGTAGAAGACCGGAATCTGCGGGGCAAACATGCGAAAGATGTCGGCATGCTGAGGACGGCTGCCGAAGACGAGTTCATCGGGTTTGTACCAGAGGGCGTGGGTGCGCGCGTACGTGACCGCCTCGCCCGTGTTGTTGACGATCACCCTGATGCGGCGGTCGTGCACGCCGCGCACATTGGCGGCAAAGGCCTCTGCAAAGCTGTCGTACCGCTGTGCGTACTTCTTCACTTTGTATTGAATGCCCAGGAAATAGCGCTTCTCGCACAATTCCGTTTTCTTCACCCGGATGATGGGCAAACCAAATAAGTGGACTTCTCGTTGCATCATCACACCTCCTCATCAATGCTCCAATGAATATCCCACGTTCTGTCGCGCCGTTGCCTCACCGCATACGCCATGCACAAACCACTGGGCTTGTCGTCGTTGATGAGGATACGCTCTCCCACGGGCGCCCCGCAGATGAGCCAATTATAGCGGATTCCTTCTCGATGCAAAAAATCTTCCAACGCTGCCCTGTGCTCCTCCTTGCGGCTCGTGAGCAGCACCACCACGTCTTCCTCCGGCAGCTGCGCAAAAAACTCCTTCACCCCCGGCAGCAGTTCATCTCCGCCATGGAGGTGTCCGTTGTGCACGCAGAGTGTGCCGTCCACATCCAGAATCCAAGTGTGCGGCAAGGACGAGAGCGTGAGAGAGGCAGGAGTCATGCGCGCTGTTCGTCGAGGTAGGTTTGCAGTTCCAGAAGCCCTTTGTAGAAGGCGCCGCAGATGGCGTCGTAGTCCTCCCAGGCGTAGGTGGTGAGACTCAGCCAGATAATCGCGTGCAGCAGCTTGATCTTGCGGCGATCTGCCCCGCACAGCTCAAAGAAGTCCTCCTCCAGTGCGCTCCATCCATTGGAGACGATTTCCAGCTCTACGTCCTTCTCACGGATCTCCAGAGAGAAATTCTTGCGGTTGAACTGGTCGTAGTCTCCCACCACGCTGTAGTAGAGCTTTGCCCAATCGTAGTCTGCGTCGCCGTACAGCGCCGTCTTGCCGAAATAGCCGCGCGGGTCGATGAGCACCGGTCGCACCCCCTCCGTTTCCAGCAGCATGTTGTGGAAGGTGCAGTCGCCGTGGATGAAGTGGAACTCGCTCGGGAACATACGGCGCATCTGCTCCACGACCTCGTCTTTGATGGCGTAGATGTTGCGGCAACGCTTGCCGTTGATGGTGACCCATTCATCCTGCGCAAAGGGGACGAGTTGCTGCACCTTGGCGAGGCGGTCGAAGGTTTTGGTGATGTAGTTGTTCTCGCAATCCGCCTGATTCGCGGGGATGGCGGGGGCGAGGTCGTGCAACTGCTTGAGGGCATCGACAATCTTCACCAGCAAGGCCCGCTTGAACCCGCGAGTCAGGAAGGCGTACTCATACACATTCTTGCCGCGCACCTTCTCCATCACCAGCGGGGCGTAGCCGTAGATCTGCGGGATGTTTTCATAGCCCAGCTCCTTGGCCTTGCGGTACCAGTTGCCCTCATCCACGGCGAGCTTCTCACCCTGCGCGTTGATGGGGTACTTGATGACCACGTCGCCCTTGAAGTCCACCTTGTTGAACGGACGGCACTTCGGGCGATTCAACTCGTTCTGGAAGTAGGAGAGCATGGTGCCCACCTCCAGCCCGCCGTACATATCCAGCCGCCGGAAAGAGAGCCCCTTTCCCGCCAAGTAACGCACAAACTCTCCCTCTTGAGGGACGTCGGCTATCTGCCCCTTGTCGCGGAAAATGAACATGCCCGCCACACCGTTCTCCGCAGAGGCTTCTTCGCTGAACTGCCCGTCGCGGTACGACCAACGGCACGGGAAATCCTTGGAGATGCCCAGGTAGTTGCTCTCTACGGACTCCGGGATCCCTGTGACATCCGAGAGGATGAGGTCGCACCAGATGAGCATGAAGGGCGAAGCGGACGGTATGTGCTGCAGGGCCTCAGCAATGCCTGAACAGGTGCCCTTGCGCGCGGCGTCAATCACTTCGTAATTTGCCTCACAGAACGCCGAGAGATACCGCTTGAAGGTCTCCTTCTGGTAGTCTGCAATGATGAGGAACTTGGCCTGCGGATAGCGCTCGAAGAGATGAAAGATCATCGGACGATTATCCACGGGCACCAGAGCTTTCGGCTTGTTCGTGGTGAGCGTCTCCAGCTGCGAGCCGCGCCCGCCCGCCTGCACGATAATATGGGGGATATTATTTCCTGGTCGGCTCTCTTCCGTCATGGGGTGAAAACTGTTGGCGGGGAGTGTATCTCTTTTTGAAAGAGATACTCAGCATCTTTTTAATTATCAATTAACAATAAGTCTATTATAATTTAAAATTAAGACAGATCGACAAAGACTGCCGTTCGCTTTTATGACATGATGGAAAGCTAAAATCCTACTTTTAAGGATTTTCATATTTTTGGGCTGGACATCTCTTTCAAAAAGAGATATCTAAGCTTAACTCATTAAGTAACTGTTGGAAAAGTCAGAAAAAAGGGCAAAAGATTAAAAACGGAACAGATGCATATCTGACCCCAGAAACATACTACATTTACGATTTACAACACGCACGACGGCTGTAAGTGCGTATGGACAGTGCAAATGCGCTGCCCGGAGGGTGAAAACTGGCGACGGCTGTAAGCCAGTTTGGCCAAAAGCATTAGCTTTTGCCCCGCAGGGGTTAAGGAGTCGTGAGGCGACTCCGAAGCAACCGGCAATGGGGTGCCAGTGAGTCAACTTTCGATTTACGATTTGGGAAAAATGCGCAGCGGGGCTGCGGGAAAACGGCCGGCCGTTGTAACCGCGCGCGGGAATGGGGGTAGCCGCGGATACTCTGAACGGGTCTTCTCCCGGCATTCCCTACTTTCGGTGGGACGTCAGGATTGCTCTTTTTTCTTGCAACGTTCCTCCAGTTCCAGCAGGTAGCGGTCGTAGTCCGAGAGGTACTCGCGATCCTGGATCACCCTGTATTTCTCAAACTCGCTCTCGGCATGCAAGCGGGCGATTTCCGCCGTCACCTTGCCCGCATCGGTAAGCACGCCGTATTCAAACATACGGATGAACCCATTGAGTCGTTGTTCCCAATCATGCATCGTCATGGGGATCTTACGTCGGGCCATCGTTTCGGCATAATCCAGGTAGGCATTCACCAGACGATTGAGCTGCGCCATTTCCTCTGCTGACAAGTAATTTTTCGCGATAACGACATCGCTCTTGATGATTTTGCCTTCCGGTGCATCCTTCCATGTGGTCAATCCCATGTGCTTTTTTGTGGCATCTGCGCGATCCACAATCAACTCCGCAGCCGTATGCCCATGCACGGCGTAGTGCAGCTTATTTTGCACAGACGCGTAGAATCGTCGCGTAGCGGCAGCCGTGCGGTCGTATAGCGGCAGCCGTGCGGTCGTAATCAGTCGCGGTGGCGTAAATATCCGTGATCTTCTGATAAAATCTTCGTTCGCTCGCGCGGATCTCGCGCACGCGCTCCAGCTGCTCCTCGAAGTACTTATCGGTCAAGTAGGCGCCTTGCTTCAACCGCTCGTCGTCTATTACCCAACCTTTGATGGTGTACTCCATCGCGATCGCGTTGACCCACTTGCGGAACTGGACGGCGCGCTCAGAGTTCACCTTGAACCCCACCGCTATCGCCATCTGCAACCCATAGTGATTCACGTTGTACTTTTTCCCGTCCGGGGCAGTTATTAGAAATTTTCGAACAACTGAATCCTCTTGAAGCTCAGCGTCTTCGAAAACTTTCTTGATGTGGTAATTGATCGTGGGCACCTCCACGCCGTATATCCCCGCGAGCATCTTCTGCGTCAGCCAGATATTTTCATCCTCATAGCGAATTTCAAAACTCTCCCCGCCATCGCCGACCGATGCCACATAGGTCAAATACTCCGCAGCAGAACTGCGCAAACTCACTTGTGCCTTGCTTCCCTTCACACGATCATTGTACGCGCACACCACCGCCTAAGTCAATACGATTTACAATGCGATTAATTAGGGCAAGCGCACATTCGTCCCAAGAAAAAGCACCCCCAATAGGTAGCTGACGGCACATCATGCAATATAAGCCGTTGGTTATTTACGATTTACGATTTGAATGCTAGCGCACTACGCGCGTTCCTGCGAAGCAAAAGCGAAGCGGAACTTTCGAAGACGATGGTGCGTTGATAGAAGGAAAACATCTGCTGTTACGCTATGCTCTCTGCTCAATCATCAATGGTTTGAGCTTCTTGCTGGCTTATCTCCTTCATCCATGGGAAACGCACGAGGAATGGGTTGAATGAGCCCGGAGAAGACTTTATTGGGAGACGTGTGGGGCAAACGCATTTGAGAGAAGTCAATCAGCAGAGAAAATACTCTTATTGACCGATATCATTGCTTACACGTATCAAAAATCGTGGCAACCAATGGTCATCATGATGACGGCTCCAAAGCCCTCCCCCGCATACGTTGGCGGTTCGGGAAAATCTACGCAACGCGCACATTATTAATGAATCGAAAATTGCAGTGAGGAGCGAAGCTGCAGAAAGGGCGACGGCACGGTCACTCCTGGGGGATCCTCTCGATGGGGCGGATCACCACGCGTTCATCTGAATAACGCATGAGCTCCAAACGACCGTTCGCAATCACCGGGGAAGACTCCATGCGCAACCCGCAAGCTGCGGCACGCGCCACGGCCTGCGCACCAGCTCCGGGATTCCGCAGTAAAATCCCGCGCGCCGCGAGCGCTGCAAAACTCGCCTCAAAATCTTCCCGACTAGCATAACTAATTGAAGCGCCATGCTGCTCAGCAAATAAAGAAAGCCATCCGCGCTCTTCTGCGACACTCAGTTCAATACGACAGCGCATCTGCCGGGCCGCCATCAACATGATGGCCAAATCCGTATCGCTCAGTTCCCGTTCCACGCGCAGGCAAACGCGCTCCGGATGGTAGGTCAGCACAGCCTGAAGTCCCTCTACGGGTGACAGCCGGCGCTTCCGGCTAAACTCTTGCTCCCACCAATACGAAATGGAATCCGCCGCCGCAGAGAGTCGCATAGCCTCATCCACGTTAGACGATGAGGGAAGAATATCCTTTGGATCGAACTCCAGGTTCCGGCGAGGACTGCGCACAGTGGGCCGCTCCTTCTCCTCCCACCGGCAAAGGGCTGCCGCACTGCTCATCAGCCCCCGCATGGGACCCGTCGCCCCGCCCTGAGCCGTCTTGCACATGGGCATGGGACAAGCCCCGTGGCGCATTGTCGGGCAGCAGTTTACGCACACCCGTCGGCAATCTGCTTCCCGCATCCACGTGGCTATCTCCTCCTCATCATCAGAGTAGATGACAGCGCAAATGCCGCGCGAAAGCTGCATTTGGATCCCCGCAGCTTCACGGGCGCTGCCCACGCGCACAATACCGAGCACGGGGAGACGCTGCCCGTAGCGTACGAGGTCGCCCTGTGGCTGCACATGGGCACACAACCCCGGACTCCATAGCTGGGAAGTGGGACTTTCGGCGCGAGGCGCGACCCACCACTCCACGTCGTCGGAATCGCCCGTGAGCAATCGACGCTCGCAATCCCCCAACGGCGTAGAAATCGGGCCAAGATGCGCACCCTCCAGCCATGTGGGACGAGGCTCCTGGGAAGCCACGATATCCTCGAGAGCCGCGCAAAAGGCAGCATCGTTGCAAAGAGAATCATGCACCAGAATAAGATGCGGACAATGGGATCCCTGCCCAGAGCGCCTGAAAGAGGCAGCCGAAATCTCGCGCACGGCTTGTGCCCAATCACAGCTCTCTGCCAGATAAACACTGGGGCCATGCGCCGGAGTCGCCAAAATCGACGCACCCGGATTCGCCGCTGCAAGACGACGCGCCTGATCCGGCGCAGTCGTACACACCACAGCATGCACACGCTTGTCGCTCATCAAGCGGTGGCTGATCTCGGCATCAGCGCAGGGGAGCAGAATGAGCTCGACCCCACACTCGCGCAGCAGTTCGGAAAAACGCGCCCCTAGCAGTGCAGAATATGTAGCCGGGCGATAGATAATGGTGTTGCCACCCATCCAAGCGGCTGCAATACCATCCGCCGCGTCTGCAAGCGGATGAGCAGAACCCGCCGCCACAACGACGACACCCTTGGCTCGTGCCTCTGCCCCATCCTGCAAGCCGCGCCATACTTCATCCTGAATGGCGGCATAGCGCAGGGCATCCTGAGCGTCGCGCAGCTCCGCCGCCGCATCTGCCACGGTAAATCCCGCATCCCGTACCAGCACTCCCGCAAATTCAGCGCGCCTCTTCTTAAGCTCGCGTGCGGCGCGTCGCAAACCCGCCGAGCGGTCATCGATACTCGGCTTAGGCTCGTTCGCCTGCTTTTCCGCATAGGCTAACGCTGCGCTCACCGCCTCATAATCTGCGCCTGTATAACGGTAATCCTCAAGGCTTGGTACAATGAGGGAACGATGGATACAGGTGAGAGGACTGCGCAATTCATCCTTCCCCAAATGCAGAGAAATAAGTTCTTGTTGACGCTCCTTTTCCGCACGGGCAGCAGCATAAAAGGCATCCACCTCCGCTCGCTCTGACAGCGCCTCCAAACAGCCCGGCTTCCAGGCGCCGACATCATTTGTGGAATTACCCGACACGTTGCCGGAATCGCGCTTACTGTGGGCAGCCATGATAGGCTTGGCCTTGGCAGACCAATCGATGGCCCCGGGGTTTGCGGCATTACCGGTCGTCATATAGCTGCCCGGACGCGAAAGTTCGTGCAGCGTGTTGAGCAGGTAACGCTCAAAGGCTCGAGCCTCGCTTTCCTCCGCCGCTACGCCTGCCACTAGATCCACCTGGCTTCCAAGCGCCGCAAAAACCCGCCCCACGTGATTGCCTAGTCCGTATATCAACGATATGGGTGGCATACCTTCCCTTCCACTGCGCGCCCATAGCAAGGCAGCGTAGCTCAGGTGCATCACCTCGTGCGTACCCACCACCGGTGTAATCGCCCGATCGGGACAGGCCACCGCCGCCTCCAGCAAACGGATAAAGTTCATATCCGTTTCCGCCTTCCCATCACACAGGCGGCTCTCTGTACCATAGCGAGCGCTGCACCGACGCTGCTCCTCCAGATGATCACCCTTCACCAACAGGACTCGCAGGGGACGAGCTCCACGAAGACTGCGAGCTTCCGCCCAGTCTGACAACTCGCGCAGGCAACTCAGGCTCGTCTTCAGATAGGCCGGCAACTCAATGCTCACCTCGGCCTCATCCAGTTCCGGCAAAGTCAACGCATGCTTCAACGCGCTGGCCATGATGCCCAAGGTATCGCTGCAACGCGTCTTAATATGGACAGGGCTGCCCCCGGCTTCCTGAGCCGCCTGCACGACATGCTGCAGCTTATCAGCCAAAAGCTGAACACTGTACTCCGGCGAAGAGGGCGAAATGGCCGGACAGAGGCGTTGCGGCTCGACGACCACGCCCACACCCGGCTGCTTGGAAAGAATCGCGAGCAGGTTTTTCTCGTAACGCTCGGCTCCCTTCTGCCCAAACACGCGTGGGGAGAGAGGGCGCAGTATCAATCGCATTTTTTCCTTGGCCAAGGCGCCGGCGCGGCGGCTCACTTTGCCCATGTGCGTGGATAGCACCAGCTCCCCGAAAGTGGATCGGAAAACCCGCTTCACCTCCCCCATAGCAGCATTTTGCATCCCGCGCGGAGCCATGGCCGCCGCCTTGATGCGCAGCCGAGCCATGGAACTGAAAAAAGTGGGAACTCCTCCATGATTTGCAATCATGTCCTTTACCTCATCGATCGAATCGTCTGTGGGGTGTAGAACGGCCTCGCACAAATGCCGCACAAAATGGCGACTTTCCTCATCCAACGCCAAGCGTTTAGCAGCAGAGATGAAAGTACGTTCCTCGGCACGCATCTGACCCAGCGAGGCTGCGTACACCTCCTTGGCCAACTCTGTTGATCGCTGCACCAACGTCTGATCGGCCCAACCCTTGCTGCGCGCATCGTTCAGTAGTGTGCGGATTTCTGTCTCGCCCATGTCAGCCCCCATTCTATCGTCTGTCTGCCCGCCTTGCAAGTGAAAATTTCGTTGACGTTCACCAAGGTAGGATGATAAAGTAGGACCAAGGACTGATATGGACACCTTTCTTGAAATCGTTGCGCAACTCATGAGTTTCCTTCGTGCCGCCGATCTCATGCCCGATTTCGTTTCGGCACGTGGCATTTTCTGCTTCATCGCCTGGTTGTCCACTCTGCTAGCGATCATCTCGCTGGTTCTCTCTCTCTTTGCAGATTTTGACGGCGGGTCAGATGCGGATGTGCCGGGTGACACACCGGATGGCGACACCGGTCCCTTCTCGTTGCGAGCCGTGATTGGATTCCTGCTCGGGCTTGGCTGGGGCGGCTACATCTCCATGCAAAACGGGCTTTCGGTGGTCATGTCCATCATCGTTGGGTTGCTCTTGGGGATCTTTCTCTTCATCATTATCGCAGCCATTATGCGCTTCATCTACAGCATGAAATCAGATGGCACTCTACGTTACGAAGAGCTGGTTGGTTTGCGCGGCACGGTGTACATTACCATTCCGCCAAATGGCGAACCGGGCGGGCAAGTGCAAGTGCCGCATCCCTCCCAGCTCGTCACGATGGCGGCAATCCAAACCGGCTCCACTCCCCTACCCGCTCAAACATCCATTGTTGTCACTCAAGCCACCTCCTCCCTCCTGACGGTGCAAGCCGTCAATCCCGTTAAAAATTAACCCCACTGAAATCATGTTCATCCTCGCGCTAAACCCATCTGCCAGCTCGGCGCCGGTCATCGCCATCGCCGTCATTATTCTAGTGCTTTTCGGCACGGTTGCGCTCATTTTGAGCCGCTATAAGATGTGCCCGTCAGATAAGATTCTCATCGTGTACGGGAATGTGGGCACAGGGCGCTCGGCCAAGTGCATTCACGGCGGCGCTACTTTTGTGATCCCCGTGTTCCAGAGTTACGCTTTCATGGATTTGAACCCCATCAACATCGATGTGCCGCTCAAGGGAGCCCTCTCCAGTCAGAACATCCGCGTGGACGTGCCTTCGTCTTTCATCGTAGGTATCAGTACGCAGCCGGAAATCATGCAAAATGCTGCCAGTCGTCTGTTGGGGCGTTCCCGTGAGGATATCCGCGATCTCGCCTCTGAAATTATCATGGGACAGATGCGCGTCGTCATCGCCTCTCTTACCATCGAGGAAATTAACGCCGACCGCGAAAAGCTCATTAAAGGGATCACCGGTGGGGTGGATGTGGAGCTGCACAAGGTGGGGCTCTACCTCATTAACGCCAACATCACGGATATTCGCGACGCTTCCGGGTACATTGCTGCCCTCGGGCAAGAGGCTGCCGCTCGCGCCATCAATGATGCGATGATTAAAGTGGCCGAAGAAACGCGCCGCGGTGAAATCGGTAAAGCCGAAGCTCTGCGCGACCAAACGGTACAGGTGGCACTGGCGAATGCAGCTGCTGTTGAAGGCAATAATGAAGCTCAAATGAAGGTGGCAGACTCAAACGCCAAGCTTAAGGTCCGCCAGGCTGAGGCTCAACGTATCGCACTGGTCGCTGAGCGTGAGCAAGCCGCCAAAGCGGAAGAAGCCGGCTACATCGCCAACCGCGAGGCCGAAATGAAACGCGCCGAACTTGAACGCGCTACCCAGACAGCCAATGAAATCGTAGCTGCAGAAATCCAAAAGCGCAAACAGGAAATCGCTGCTGAAGCCGCCGCTGCCGTGCGCGTGAAAGAAGAGCAAGGCCGCGCGGATGCTCTTGTCATCGCAAAGGAAGCAGAGGGTAACGCCGCCATTAAATTAGCCAAGGGCGAGGCTGATGCTCTTCTGCTCAAGAAAAAGGCAGAGGGCGAAGGTCTGCAACTGGTTGGACAAGGTCAGGCCGCTGCCATTCAGGCTACGCTGGAAGCTAAGGCAACGGGCTTCCGCCGCATTGTGGAAGCCGCCGGCGATGCTCGTTCTGCTTCCGGCCTGCTCGTCACTGAACAGCTTCCAAAGATTGTGGAAACTCAGGCCACGGCGGTACGCAATCTGAAGTTTGACAAAGTGATCGTAATGGGCGGCAATGGCGGTGATTCGCAATCAGCTTCAGTCGGCAGCTTCGTACAAAACCTTGTTACCGGCACACTCCCGTTGCATGAGCTCGCCTCATCCGTGGGCATCGAACTTCCCAACTACCTTGGTAAAAAAGCCGCTCCGACTGAACCGGAAAAGCCGGAGCATCCCCAAGGTAAGAAGGGCTGACGACACCTGCGAGAAGAGCCGCACCGCGACCGCTTCCCCTAAAAGAGGGTGTTTGCACTCACGCCAATTTGCTGAGCACACTGCGGAGGATGTCCAGTCCCTCGTTCAGCACGTCCTCAGGGATATTCAGAGCGGGGATGAGTCGCAGCGTGTCCGCACCTGCCGGACAGGCAAGCAGACCGACCTCGCGGCAAAGCTCACTCACGTAAGCCGCCGGCGTCTTACCCTCCGGCACGGCAAAGCGGCCCGGCCTCAAGGCCACGCCTCGCAACAATCCCAATCCACGTACTTTTTCCACACAGGGGAGCTGCCAACCCTCCACCGTCTGCTTCATGTATTCGCCGAGCTTTTTGGCGCGAGCTGCGAGATCGAGGCGCAAAATCTCGCTCACAACCGCCTTGGATACCGCACAGGCCAGTGGTGTGCCGCCAAAGGTAGATCCATGTGACCCAGGAGTCATGATCGAAGATAGCGTGGTGCCGTGGGCATCAATCGCCCGATTGCTCACCCAAAAGCAGCCCATGGGGAAGCCCCCACCTATGCCTTTCGCACATGAAATGAGGTCCGGCTCAATATCCGGGCACACCGCCTGCCACCCCATCATCTTGCCGCAACGGGCAAAGCCACACTGCACCTCGTCGATCATGAGCAATAAATCTTTTTCTCGACACAATTCCGCCACGCCGCGCAGGAAGTCTGCATCCACGGGATTCACGCCGCCTTCCCCCTGCACTGCCTCCAGCAAGATGCCGCAGGTTTCTTTGCCTACCGCCGCGCGCAACGCCGCCATGTCGTTGAAATCCACATACCGAAATCCCACCAACAGCGGGTCAAATTCTACTTGGATTTTTTTCTGTCCGGTGGCAGCCATGGAGCCAAGCGTGCGCCCATGAAAACTTTTGTTGAAGGTGATCACCTCGAAACGCGGAGAGCCGTCTGCCGCCGGGTGCCGATGGCCAAATCGGCGTGCTACTTTGATAATGCCGTCATTCGCTTCCGCCCCGGAATTGCAGAAGAAAACCTGCCCATCAAGACCCACAACCTCGCGCACAATGAGCTCGGCCAGCTCCTCCTGTCCCGGTATGCCATACAAGTTGGAACAGTGCATCAGCTTGTGCGCTTGCTCCTCCAGCGCTCCTACCACTACCGGGTGGCAATGTCCAAGACAGCAGGTTGCTATCCCTGCACAAAAATCCACGTAGCGCTTTCCCGTAGTGTCATACAGGAACGACCCCTCGCCGCGTTCCATCTGAATAGGCGCGCGACCATACGTTCCCAGCACATATTGCTTCTTTTCCATGGCGTTCAGACTCTACTCCTCTCTTCTTTCCTTGTCAATCCTTTTCATCCTTCAACTCCACGCCCGAATTTGTCCCCATGAAATTTCTCTGTGCCCATTCAATTCTTCTCCCATGCGTTTCGTGGAAGATGGACGACGCAACGAAGCCTCCATTCGCCGCCGATACTGCCCCAGCTCTGCGATCCCACGCAGTGCGCGAACCTTCCAAATCGTAAATCACAAATCGTAAATGGTTTGCGTTTTCTTGGGACGGATGTGACGCCACATTGTTCTGCTCTCTATATATTCTTGACATCTACGGCGTTATTGACTAGAATCCCGGTCTTTCACACTGAACATTATGAAGCTTGTATATCATTTCGGTAATGGGAAAGCGGACGGCGAAGGTAAAATGAAGGAGCTGCTGGGCGGAAAGGGCGCTAATCTGGCAGAAATGGCGCGCATTGGACTGCCGGTGCCTCCGGGCTTTACCATTACCACAGAGGTGTGCACCTACTACTATGATCACGGACAGACCTATCCGGAAGAGCTCGACAAACTGGTGAAAGAAGGCATTGCTCGCATGGAGGAGATAGTGGGCCACCGCTTTGGCGCAGCGGATGACATGCCGCTGCTCGTATCTGTGCGCTCCGGTGCGCGGGAGAGTATGCCGGGCATGATGGACACCATATTGAACTTGGGACTCAATGATGAGACAGTTGAGGCCATGGCAAAAGCCACGGACAACGACCGCTTTGCGTGGGATTGCTACCGTCGTTTCGTGCAGATGTACGGCGACGTGGTAATGGGAGTGCAGAAGGACGAAGGCGAAGACTTGGAACCCTTTGAAATGGTCATTCACGAGCTCAAGCAAGAGCGCTATGGCAAAAATGTGAGCGATGCCGAGATGACTGCCGCCGACAACCGCGAGCTGGTGAGCCGTTTCAAATCGCTGGTTCACCGCCGCACGGGCAAAATTTTCCCCACAGATGTGTGGCAGCAGCTCTGGGGAGCTATTGGCGCTGTGTTTGGGTCCTGGAACAACGAGCGCGCCATCACCTACCGCCAAAAGTATAATATCCCGGGAGACTGGGGCACCGCTGTCAATGTGCAGTGCATGGTCTTTGGCAACACGTCTGACCAATCCGGCTCCGGCGTCGCTTTCACGCGCAACCCGGCCGTGGGGATCAACGAATTTTACGGTGAATTCCTGATGAATGCGCAAGGGGAGGATGTCGTAGCCGGTGTGCGCACGCCGGCTCCAGTCGCACACCTTGCGGAGGTCATGCCCAAGGCCTACGAGGAGCTCTGCAACATTCGCAGAATTCTTGAAAATCATTTCCGCGATATGCAAGATTTCGAGTTCACCATCCAGGACGGCAAGGTGTACATGCTCCAGACCCGCAATGGCAAGCGCACCGGCATCGCGGCTTTCCGCATCGCCTGCGAGATGGAGCGCGAAGGCCTTATCGATTGGAAAACTGCCGTTTCCCGCATACCGGCGGACCAAGTGGACCAACTGCTTGCTCCCATTTTTGATGATGCTGCTGTGCATCGAGTACCCCCCATTGCGAAGGGATTGAATGCGGGCCCCGGAGCGACATCCGGTCGTTTTTACTTAAATGCCAACCGCTGTATCGAGGCAACCAAGCGCGGTGAGCGCGTGCTGCTCGTGCGTCTCGAAACCTCGCCGGAGGATCTGCGCGGCATGATTGCGGCGGAGGGCATCCTCACCGCTCGCGGCGGTCTTTCCAGTCATGCGGCGTTGGTGGCGCGTCAGATGGGTAAGGTCTGCGTCTGCGGCGTGAGCGATATGGAAATCGACTACGCAGCGCGTACTGCCACCATCGCCGGGGTCACTTACAAGGAAGGAGATTTCCTTTCGTTGGACGGCACGGCAGGGCTCGTGTATGCAGGTGAATTACCCACGGCTCCTTCGGAAATTATCCAAGTGCTGCTCAAAAAAACGATGAGGCCGGAGCAGAGCGGCTGCTACCGCGACTTTGCGAAAGTGATGGAATGGTGCAGCAAGCTTGCCAAGCTGCAAGTGCGCACCAACGCTGATTCACCGGATCAGGCTGCGACAGCTATTGCCTTCGGCGCCACCGGCATCGGTCTTTGCCGCACCGAGCACATGTTCTTCTCCGGCAACCGTATCGATTTCATGCGCCGCATGATTCTCTCTGAGCGCCTAGATGACCGCAAGCAAGCCGTTGCCAAACTTCTTCCCTTCCAGAAGAGTGACTTCAAGGGCATTTTCAAGGCGCTTGCGGGGCGTCCGGCTACCATCCGCCTGCTCGACCCGCCGTTGCATGAGTTCCTGCCCCAAACCAAGGAGCAACAGCTCGATATCGCGCACAAATTCAATCTGCCGGTGGAGTTGGTGATGCGTCGAGTCATGGAGCTGCATGAGTTTAACCCCATGCTCGGTCACCGCGGTTGTCGACTCGGCATCGCCTACCCGGAAATCACCGAAATGCAGACTCGTGCCATTCTGGAAGCTGCCATCGAGGTAGAGGAAGAAGACGGCATTGAAACTCGCCCGGAAATTATGGTGCCGCTCGTTGCCTTTAAACGCGAACTCGACTTGCAAAAGGAGGTCATCGACCGCACGGCCGAACAAGTCTTCTCCGAAAGAGGTCGCCGCGTCTCCTACAAGGTCGGCACCATGATGGAAATTCCGCGCGCCTGTCTCACGGCAGATGAAATTGCCCAGACGGCGGAATTCTTCTCTTTCGGCACCAATGATCTCACCCAAACCGGTCTCGGCATGAGCCGCGATGACTCCGGCTCCTTCATGGGCGTGTACCGCAACCTTGAAATTGTGAAAGGTAACGTCTTTGCCAGCATAGATCAGGGTGGCGTTGGCAAGCTCATGCAGATGGCTGTCTCACTCGGTCGCCAAACCCGCCCGGGCATGAAGATGGGTATTTGCGGTGAACACGGCGGCGACCCCGCTTCCGTGCGCTTCTGCCACTCCATCAATCTCGATTATGTGTCCTGCTCGCCGTACCGCGTGCCCACAGCTCGCATCGCCGCTGCGCAGGCTGCACTCTGAGCGGCAACCCTCAAACTAAACGCATTCGGCGCGTGCCATTTCGTCATGAGCGGAGCTTGTTGACGATGTATGGCGCGTTTGCTCTCAATCCGTACCCGTCTTCCACCGGAGTTGCCCCACTCATTCCTGCATCGTAAATGGCAGACGCATTTTCTAGTGCGTTTGCCCTGTATTGTGCTTGAACATAGTAGTGCTCAGTGATAGAATGCGTCCATGACTTCTCGTCACACTTTAACAGGTTTGGCTGTGCTGGGGCTTGCAGTGTGCGGTGTCTGCCCCGGTCAAGTTTCCCCTGCCACAACTGACCTGGCGCAACCTATCACTACCAACGCTAACTCAGCCATGATTGAAAATGATTATATCTCCGTAACGGTTGAAAAAGCCGGACGTAAGCTCGTGAGTGTCACCGTGCAGGATAAAATAAACGGTCGCTCATACTCCTTGGACAACGGTATCTTTTGTCTGGACGTGCTAGACGAAGCCCCCGATGAAGCCTGTTCAAAGAAAAAGGTAGCGGAGACGAGTCACCTGCTCACGGCATCGGATCTCATCTGCGGAGAATTGAGAGTTGAAAAGCTGAGCGCGCAGAAAAATGCTCGCCGACTTGTGGAACGGGTGGAAGGCACCCGCGTGCGCGTCCCCTTTGCTCTACCCGCCGATGGCAACCAGATCACTTGGTGGCTGGAGTTGCGGGATGGCATGCCGTACATACGCGTCGGACTGGACATCACGCCACAGCAGTTCGCCATGCCGGTGCGTAAGATCACGCTGCTCGATATAAAGACTCAAGAGGCTCGTGTGGAAGGCAGCGTAAAGGGCGCACCTGTTGTGGCCGCCGGGAACCGCCTGTTTGCGGGCATGGAGCATCCGATGGGTCTGAGTGAAGTCACAGACAAGGGATTTACCTGCTCGCTGCCGCGCAAGACAGACCTACCGAGCCGCGCCGAGAGCAAGTTCTCCGCCGTACTCGGCTTCAGCGTGCCGGGACAGCTGCGACGCACGTTCCAGCTCGGTTATTTGAACTCCGAACGTGCTCGTGCCTACGCTCCTTTCCTTAACTACAACACCTGGTATGACATCGGCTATTTCACGCCATATGGCGAAAAGGCGGCGATGGACGCTGTGCGCTCCTTCGGCGAGGAACTCGTCGGAAAGCGCGGCGTGCAAATGGATTCTTTCCTTTTCGACGACGGGTGGGATGACACGGAAACGCTCTGGCAATTCCACAAGGATCTGCCCAATGAGTTCCGTAACATACGCAAACTTGCAGAAAGCTACAAGGCAGCCCCCGGTGTGTGGCTCTCTGCTTGGGGTGGTTACGGTCCGCCCAGGGATAAACGACTGGCGGCGGCCAAGGGTAAGTACGAAACCAATGAGGGAGGTTTTGCGCTCTCCGGTCCCAAGTACTACGAGTTCTTCCGCGACATGTGCCTGCATATGATCCGGGAAAACGGCATCAATCACTTCAAATTCGACGGCACCTCCAGCGAAGCTACTCCCGCAGAAGGTTCCAAATTCGGCACCGATTTTGACGCCATCATCGCTCTCATCGAGGAACTGCGCAATGAGCGTCCCGACATCTACATCAACCTCACCACCGGTACGTGGGCTTCCCCATTCTGGTTCGGTATCGCCGACTCCATCTGGCGCGGCGGCTGGGATCACGATTTCTGCGGCGAAGGCTCTGCACGCAACCAGTGGATCACCTTCCGCGATTCCCAAATCTACGCCAATAACGTGGCCATCTCGCCGCTGTTTCCCATCAACTCGCTCATGACTCACGGCGTCATCTACAACAAGAGCGCGCGCAACTTGCAGACAACGGAGGGTGACGACCTGTCCAATGAGATCTGGAGCGGCTTTGGTCTGGGAACTCAAATGCAGGAGATGTACATCACTCCTTCTATGCTCAAGGCTGAGGAGTGGGATGTGCTCGCTGCCGCAGCGAAGTGGACTCGCGAGAATGCCGATGTGATGGTAGATGCGCACTGGGTGGGTGGAGATCCTGCCGGCCTGCAAGTGTACGGCTTTGCCGCCTGGTCCCCGCGAAAGGGTATCTTGACGCTGCGCAATCCCTCCTCCCAGCCTCAGGAATTCTCCTTTGATCCTGCGGCAGTCTTTGAATTGCCGGTAGGTGCTCCCTCCTCTTACACTCTCTCGTCTCCCAAGGGTGACAAGCTCCCCGAGAGTGTGCAGGCCGGCAAGACGACTACTCTCAAACTTGAGCCTTTCCAGGTTCTCGTTATTGAGGCTTCTCCGGCCAAGTAAGTTCCTTTATTTCCGTTTTCAAGGACCGCAACGCTCACCCCGCTGCGGTCCTTTTTTTCTTGCTGACATGCTCCTAATGTGATAAAAGGCGTGACTGATGATACGCGAGCTGACTTTATCAGGTGTGACAGCATTTCTGCACGAGGCACACCTCGATTTCGCTGCAGGGATAAACGTGATTGTGGGTGGAAACGATACAGGAAAAAGCCACCTGATGCGCCTGATGTACGCGCTATGCCGCTGGATGGAGCGGAGTCCACGCCGCGATTTCCCGGAAAAATGGGCTGAAGAACACCGCCTGCGCCGCTACCTGCTGCATTCCTTCGCCGCGCGACAGCTTTCCGCGCTCGTGTCCCGTCGCGCCAACACGGCCTCGGCCTGTGTTCATGCGTCCTTTAGGGGCTGCAAGGCACCGGACGGCTCTGCTGACGTCTCCTTCCGTTTCGATTCCCGCAAGGATGAAAATCCGGAGATTTCTTCCCTGCCTCAGCGTTTCCTGCAAGAGCGAGCTCTCTTTATCCCGTCGCGTGACGTGCTCACGCTCTTTCCCTGCTATGTGCAAGTGGGCAAGCACTACCCTGATCTGCTGGACGGCGCCACTTGGGATCTCTGCCGTGCACTGGAAGCGGGACCAAGCAAGACTGAGCATAGCGAGGCGCTACAACGCGTGCTCAAACTTATCCGTACCGTGCTGCAAGGCAAAATACAGCGGGGAGGAGGCTCACGGTTCTTGCTGCGCCGCGGCAAGGAGGAACCGTTGGAAATGAGTCTCATCGCCGAGGGCTTCAAGCGCGTGGGTACGTTGGGGCTGCTGATCGAAAATGATGCGTTGCACGAGGGCGATACGCTTTTCTGGGATGAACCGGAAATGAATCTGAACACGACACAGCTCCCCCTGCTCTGCGGTATCATGCTTAGCTTGTGCGAAGCCGGTGTGCAGCTAATCATTACAACGCACAGTCTCTTCCTGCTGCGCGAGCTCATGATTCATCTGAACCGAAGTAGCTTCAGTTCTCTCCCTCGCCGCTTTATCGGCCTTCATGCGGGCACAGGACTTTTTGGCTCCGTGCAAGTACAGCAGGGTGAAAGTGCCGATGATTTGGGCCCTCTGGAAAGCTTGCAAGCCGAGATGGAACAAGCCGACCGTTACCTGAGTATGCCAACCCCTGCACCCTATGCCGAGTGAGTCCTACCAACCCGGAGTCTCCTGTGTGGAGGGTGTGTACCGCTTCCAATTTGACGCGGGCTACCTCGTCTGCCGCTCCGAATGCTCTCCTTTCTACTCCCGCCACGCGCAAAACTTCTGCAACAGTTGCAAGGAGATGGACTTTATGCTCTACCACCCGGGCAAAAAGGAACTCTGGCTCATCGAGGTGAAAGACTACCGCTTTAACGCCCGTCCCAAGGTGCAGGATTTGGTGGAAAAACTCTGCCGCAAAGTGCGCGACTCCCTTTTTCTGCTGCGTACGGCAGCGCTCTGCGCCCCCGATGAGGAACCCGCGGAGGGTATTTCTCTGCGCAAAATGGCTCGTCTGAGTTTGCAGGCCAAGCATATTCGCATTGCTTTCACAATTGAGCTGGGCGGCAGCGCCTTCTACCCGGCGAAAAGCCTGCTGGCGCACATACGTGACCTGCTTTACCGCCAAATCCGCTTCATCGATCCACAAATGATCTGCTTGCCCATCACAGAATCCGGCGGCATCGGACCCTGGCGTATTTTCCCGGCCGGTAACGAACACTCGGCTCGCATCCAAAAGCGCATTGAAGAGGCTCGCCTCGCCCACGAACGCAAGCTAGAGGAATTACGCCGCAAGGCAGCTGCCGACCGAAAAGCAAGTCGCCGCAAGGATCACAAAACTCCCGCCATTCCTGTTTGGAAGCAGCGTGCCATGGAACGCGAAAGCGGCGTCAAACGCAACAAACGCAGAAACCGCAACGGTTCACCGTCATAGCCCCGCCCCCTTCTTTTCTCCTCGCTTCCTTCCCTTCCCTTTGTAGGGGACGTAGGAAGCCACGACGACCGCCGGCACTTTGCGGATACGAGCGACTTCCTCCGCACTGAGTCTGCACTCCGGGTGCGCGGCATAAAAGCGTGCCATATGCTCTTTCACGATGGGCAGGAGGTGTTCTGTAATCTTCAAATAGCCCTCTCTGGTAAAGTGAGCCATGTCCTTGGTACGCAGTCGTACGTACTTTCCATGAAAATCGCCAAACGCTTCAAAACGTCCCCATTCCCCGGAAAAGACATCATCTGTGCGTAGGGATGAAGTGCCGTGTTTTTCGCAATATTCGCGCTGAGCTATCTGAGTTTCGTGCATGTACTGATAACGCTGCTCACCCAGCGCCGGCATCTGGATCCAAATGGCATCAGCACCGGCGTTGCGCACCATTTCCACCATTTCCGCCATCTTTGCAGCATACGCATCCCTCCACCTCTGTCCTCCGATCGGTACCACTCCCTCCTCGGTTACTATCGACTGTCTATCGTTCGCTCCGAAAAAGAAGATCACCATATCCGACTTGTGTCGCCGTAATGTTTCGCGCAGCTGCATCGGCCAGTTGAAGAAGTCCGGACGACACAAGCCCGTGGAAACTCTCGCATTTATATAAAACTCCACCCCCTTGTACTCGCGCATGGATGAATGCATCACGGGCCCCAATCCTTCCATCATGGAATCCCCCACCATCTGGATGCGATAACGCATCGGTGGCAGCATGCCGGGAGGAAGTATGGACGGCGCCGGATCTTGCACGACAGGAGGCGCATTCTTCTCCTCTTCAAGCGTTTCCTGATGCACTCGCTCAGACGGCGCTTCTTTCGTCAGACGTGGGGGAGCTTTCTTTCCCTGCCGGTTTCCTCCTGCTTCACCTCCTTCAGCAGCGGTAATCTGTGACATCTTGTGACTTTTGTGCGGCGGCATCTCCTGCTGATGTGTATCCTCATGCCGCACTTCCGCAATTTCCAGCGCTGGGTTAGACAAGCGAGCCCCCCCTTGGGTGCTGTCGGTACGCGCGTCAGATTGTTCTCCCAGCGCGCACTCCAGCACATCCTCCATGCTCAGAGTACCCGGCGGCGCGCTGATTACCAAGGCTCGCGTTTCTTTCTCACCTTTCGGTTCAATCCAGCGCCTGGACTGGGAAGTTTGGGCAGGTATTTTCGGAACGAGGCGCGATACCTCGGGCTTGACCAATGTTGGAGGCGCGTATTTCTCTGTTGTACTGAGCGCCGGTGTGTTCGGCAGTTCCGAAGCCACCGTGAGCCGCGCCGGCCTTTCATTCTGCAGGTTCTCCAGGTCATCCTGTCCCGACTCTAAAATCGTTGCCATTGCTTCCGCCGGTTCCCCATCACGATCTTCTTCCCCTCTTGCCAGCGTCATTTCAAACTCGCGCGCCACATCATCCGCAAATGCTCTTTCCTCGCCATCCAACCATTCCAGCCCCGCCATATTGCCGAGCTTTTGCAGCATCTGGGGCACGTTCTGAGCCGAGCTGTACAGTGCCATGGAGGTCAGCTGCTCCTGCAGCCAATGCGCGCAGGAATCGGCGTTCTGCAACAGCAACACCACCCCGGCACATACTGCGGCGCCGCATGTAGTAATGCTTTTCGGGAACTTAGGGAAAGAGAATGGCATCAGTATCGCGTAATGTGAACGAACATGGTCAATTGTTTACTGTAGATGAGTTTCAGTGACGGCGCGGGCTATTTGTTGTCCCCCCGCGGTAGCTTCGACTATTTCCGGCGCGCACAGTGATACCATGCACCGAGCCGCGCCCTGTAATACTTCGGTTGCCACGCATGGTGGTAGTGATCGGGGAGTATCCCATCACGATGCGACTCAAATCGGGAAGCAGGCGTTTCATCACGATCCGATTTCCCGCCGCCGTGATGTGCACACCATCTGGGGTGCGTATCGGCACCATGCTGCCGTCGGGCATCCGGGCCTGTTGGCAATATCTCCCTTCCCTATCTGCAAGTGCCGCGCGCGTATCAATGAAAGGAATCCTGGCTCTCTGACAAACTCGCTGCATAAGCTTGTTAATCACGGCAAGCTTCGCATCCGTTTTCGCATCACTCACCACAGGGGGTCCCATGAGAACGAACTTGGCGCCACGGCTCAGGCTCAGCCGAGCTACTTCCGCTATCTTACCATAGTACTCCGCCAACCATGTCTTGCTGCCCACCTCCCCGATACTCGACATCCCGTATATTGCCTGCGAATCATTCGTGCCCACCCACATAACGACTACCTGCGGTCGATCGCTACGTAAGTGCTCTTCCAGCACGCGCGGCCAGTTGTAAAAATCGGCGCGTGCGAGACCGGATGATGACTTTCCGATCGGGATGAAGGTGAGATTGCTGTAACCGCTCAGCTCCGTGCGCATCTGCGGCCCCAACCCCACCATGAGGGAATCCCCCGCCATGAGCACCCTCTGCTCGCGCGGCAATTTCCCTTTGCCGCCGGGTTTCAGTCCCCACTCCCCGGCCTGTAGCACGTTCGTGACGCACACTACCGCCATCCACATCCATTTGAATGCCCTCTGTACGACTTGTTTCATTGATGACCCTCAGTTGCTGCCGGTTGAGTCGTAGCTGCTGCGTCGCGCTTTTTTGGGGATCTCGGGCGGATATATTGGCTGGTGTACACAGCCGGTACGCGGTGAATGCGCGCAACTTCCTCCGCGCTCAACCAGCGTTCCGGGTGCCGAGCGTAAAAAACAGACAAACGTTGCTCCACAATAGGTAGAAGATGCTCGACCAGCTTCAGATATCCTTGCTTGGTGAAGTGAGCCTGATCTTTGGTGCGCAGGCGTGTGTAGCTCCCGTTGAAATCGCCGTATGGCTCAAAACGCCCCCACTCGCCGGAGAGAAACGGATCTGTGCGCAGGGTAGTGATACCGTTGCTCTCACAGTACGCACGCTGGGCGATCTGCGTTTGGTGCAACAGCTTGTTGTAGGTTCCGCCCACCGCCGGTAATTCTACCCAAATGATATCAGCCCCCACATTGCGCGCTATATTCACCATCTCGTCCATTTTTGCAGCATACGCCGTTCGCCAGGCTTCTCCGCCGGTCGGCACAAGCCCGCGCTTCTGGCGAATGGGCATTCCATCATTCGCACCGATGAAAAAGATAACGAGATCCGGAGCATAGCGGTGTACCACGCTGCTCATATGCTGGGGCCAGTTGAAATAGTCCGGTCGGCATAAGCCCGTGGAATACTTGGCGCTGATAATGAACTCCAGTCCCCGACGATTGCGCATGACCCGGTGCATCACTGGTCCCAACCCTTCCATGAGAGAATCACCCAGCAACAAGATTCGACAACGCATGGGCGGGGTCTCACCGGGAGATGTCGGGGGGGCCGGTGGCTGCTGTGCGGTATGTTGCACCTGTTGTTGCCCTACGTGTGTGGTTGCCGTTTGCTGCTGCAGAGGCTGTAGCTGCGTGACATTCCCCATGGCAGCTAAACGCAACGGCTCTTTTCTCGGCCTTGCTGCCGGAGGAATGGCAGACGCGGTAAGCCGCGCCATCCTTCGACTCACGCGGTGTCGAACACCTTGGCGCTGTGTGTCCCGAGTTGCATGTTTTTCTGCGGCGACCCGCTGTTTCTGCTCCGGCGCGGAACGACCTTGTTCCGGGGTAGCTGCGCGTCTGCCACCGCCCTTCCCCAGCGCATACTCCAACGCGTCTACCATGCTCGGAAGACTCTGCGGTGTGCTGCTCGTCATTCTCTGCATATTCCACCCATGCTCCATTTCGCTAGGAAGCTGCTTAAGAAAAGGCGGCAAGTCTGCTACGAACTCAACCGTCGATTCCTTCCAAAGAGGGGTATCGGTGGTGCCCACCGGAACTGCAACCGGAGTTGTCCGAGCTTCACCGGACGACACCGTTTGAACTGATACCTTCTCAGTCTGTTTCTCTGCTACCGGAGAACCGGACAGCCAACTCCGTTGCTCCGGTAGGCTTACGATTTCATCCAAAATGACCTCTTCCTCCTCCAGGCTCATTTCTTCCTGAGCGGAGGAGGGACTATAGATGTCCTGTGCGCCCTCTGCTAGCGGCATCACCAACGCTTCGGACACTTTGTCCGCAAAGTGTTTTTCAGCGAGATCCAACTTTTCCAAGTGCACCACGTTGCCAAATTGCTGCAGTACTTGTGGCGCTTCTTGCACCAGCCCGGTGAAGGAGGTGGCAAACAAGCGCTCCTCGAGCCAAAGAGCGCATGAGTTGGTATGCTGCATGAGCAGTGCCATTGTCGCACAAACCGCCCCTCCACATAGGGTGAAGCTATTTGACAATTTGGGAAGGGAGAAGAACATTAGAAGCGCATGTAAATGAAGGGCAGGATGCCATCCGGTCCAAGGTTCATGATGAATGCCACCACCAGCCCTGCTACCACGCCCTGGACAGCCCATGGCAAGACACTCATCCCTCGCACTGTCCAGCGGTACAACTTTGTGCCACAAAACGACAACAGCACACCCCACACTGTTGCAACCAGCACGGCCAACGGAAAGCCCTCCCCCTCCGAAGCCCCCTCTGCTACTCGGCCCAGCACTGCCAGCGCGTCCGTCAATGTCTCCGCGCGGAAAAACACCCACAACAACGCTACCACATGCATGGTAATCACCCAGCTTATGACGTTGCCAAGTCCACGCAGCGCATGGTTGCGTACCTGCCACCCGGCGCTCAGTCGGTGCCACGCGTGAACTACCGCCAGCCCCGCGCCGTGCAATGTACCCCACACCAGAAAGCCCAGCGAACTTCCGTGCCAGAGGCCGCCAATGATCATGGTAATCATCAGGTTCACGTAACGGTTACCCTTGCGGCTTCCGCCCAGTGGAATGTATAAGTAGTCACGCAACCAGGTGGACAGACTGATGTGCCAGCGATGCCAAAATTCTTGCAAACTGAGTGAGCGGTACGGTTCATCAAAGTTTTTGGGGATATGGAAACCCATGAGCTGAGCCACACCCATGGCGATATTGGTGTAACCCGAAAAATCGCAATATATTTGCACACTGTAGGCATACACCGCCATGAGCGCCGCCGCCGAACTGTACTCATCCGGCGCGGCAAACACGCCATCCACCAAATGGCTCTGCAAATATGTGGCCATCACTACTTTCTTAAAAAGCCCACTCAATATGAGCACGACTCCTTCCGGAAAGTCTTCTTCTCCTGCAAAACTGGTCCGCAGTTGCGGGAAAAAAGTACTCTCGCGCATAATGGGACCGCTCATGACCGTAGGGAAAAAAGAAAGAAAACACAACACCTGCGCGTAACTTCGCGGTGCCAAGCCTTCCTCACGGTAATGATCAATGGTGTAGGAAAGCCCCTGAAAGCTGTAGAATGAAAGCCCAACCGGCAGTACCCAAGATGCCAGATACGGATTGACGAGCCACTGCGCACTCGGGCCAATCAACTCGACAAGCCCTAACGCGGCCGCTTCGTAATACTTGAAAAAGGCTAGGATAAATACATGCGCCGCCACCGTCGCGCTTACCATGATTAGCCGCTTCCGCCGCCCTTTTCTTTCCATCGCGCGCACGCAAATCCAGTTAATGAACGCGATGAACAACAAAAACGGCAGGTATCCCACCCCCGCTAAGGCATAAAAAAGAAGATTCGCTACCAACAAAAACCATGTGTACATCTTGTAGTTCCGCCGCAGCCCCCACCCAATGCACAGCACGGGTAAAAAGAAGATCACAAAGCTTGTTGTAACGAAGTTCACAGCGATACAGCTCGCGCCAGTTCTACCACATTCTGGTTAGAAAAGCAAGACAAAGACTCCCCACCCTAGGGCAAACGCATTAGAAAACCTAGGGGCAGGATTTGATGCATAGAATTTAGCATCAACAACTTATTTAAATTATTGATATTAAATGTAAAATATGGTAAGATACAAGGATGCATCATCTTATTGCAAAACTCAGCCTGATGAAAGACCCAAGAACCGGCAACGCAAAGATACATAAGTTGACGGACATCGTTTTTATGGTGATAGCGTCGGTTGTGGCGGGTATGTCAACGTGGGACGAAATGCAAGAGTTCGCAAGCCATCACACAGAGTACTTCAGCAAGTATTTGGAAATGCCCGGAGGGGTACCATCGGCCGACACGTTTGCGAGGGTATTTCGTATGTTGAGTAGAGAGGGATTTGAAGATATGTTTCGGGAATTAATCGAAGAATTCAGGCAGAGGAGAGAGAAAGAAACAGGAGAGGAGGCGGCAGAAAGAAACATCAGCATAGATGGCAAAACGATCTGTGGAGCGGGCAAGTACGGGAAAGAGTACAATGTGCACGTGGTGAGTGCGTACGAGAGTGAGAGCGGGCTGGTGCTGGGACAAACGCGAGTTGAAGAGAAGAGCAATGAAGTGACGGCGATTCCCAAGTTGATAGACTCGCTTGAGTTGAAGGGCAACACGGTATCGATAGATGCGATGGGATGTCAGAAGGATATAGCCAGGAGGATAATAGAGAAGGGAGCGCACTACGTGCTTGCCGTGAAGAAGAACCAGGGGAGGCTTCTGGAGGATATAGAAGACACAACGAAGATGCAGAAGCCCGACTCGATCTATACGGAGACGAGTGGAGAACACGGACGAGTAGAGACGCGTACGTATGAACTATACCATGAGTTAAGCCACATTAGCGGAGCATGGAACTGGGAGGGATTAGCGGCGGTGGTGAGAGTGAGCAGAGAGAGCTGGGAGAAAAAGAGCGGAAAGACGACGCGAGAACGACGCTTCTACATAGTGAGCAATCGGCATGCGAGCGCACAGCAGATTGCAGGAAGTATAAGGAGTCACTGGGGGATAGAAAACAGCCTGCATTGGGTATTGGACGTAGTGTTCAACGAGGATCGAGGACGCAAGAGGAAGGGGAACAGTGCAGAGAACTTTTCGCGAGTTTTGAGATTTGCGCTCGCACTCATCAAACAGTACAAGGCACGTCATGAGGGACTGAAAGTGCCACTCCAGAGGCTGAGACTGAGGGCAACGTGGGATACAGATGTACTCGATGATATATTGTTTGGCAACGATTTAGAGCATAAATAAATCTCTTGTCTCCTTCCTTAAAATGAATCCAATTTTCTAATGCGTCTGCCCTGAGTGAACCGCCCGTCGAGTTTCCCCGACGGGCGGCGCTACATTTACCTATTTATTCCTTTTGAGAAAGATTCGAGAACCCTCCTCAGAAGCCCATACGAACACCCAAGGTGGC
>CANQSS010000006.1 GCA_947626545.1 uncultured Akkermansia sp.
GACGAGGTGTCCGGCGATGTGGTGACCTTCGGCTTGGGCGCTCGCATGCAGGCGGCCATCAGCGAGAATGCCTTCGGCCGCTCCTCGATCTTCGAGGCTCGCGTGATTGCCAAGGCTGACGCCGGCGACAACGTCGGCAAGGCGACCAACGCACTGCTGCACGGCGAACGCTCTCAGGAGGTTGAGAGCGCCGAGGTCGGCAAGTTCGGTATCGAAGTCGGCGCCGGTCTGACCCTGCCTATCGGCAGCAACGGTGGAACACTGTTCATCGACGGCTCGGCTGAGTTCCGCTCCGGCTACACCAACCTCAACGCCAGCGCCGGTTACAGAATCAGCTTCTGATCATTTACGATTTACGATTTACGATTTGGAAATTCGCGCGCCTGCGGCGCGGGCGCGCGAAGCCAGATCGGGAAGTAAATCGTAAAGCCGTGATCGGACGTAGTTACAAAGGGGCGGGAAGGCGGAGCCTGACCATTTACGATTTACGATATCTATTTATTTTATCTCACACGGTTACGGGCCTGGGAATTTCTTCTTGCCCTATCAACCATACGAGTCTTTTGCGGAGCCGTCGCTTGGGCGGGGCACATGGCGCTCTGACATCGTAACGGGGCTTTCTCCCTAATCGATTTTCGAGCCTCCCATGTACCGGGGATAGAGGTTCTAGAGGGCTTCTATCCCTTCTTCCGCAACTGCGCTTATTCTATCGCAGTCCCGCGCACCTCAAATTAACCGTTTACGATTTGAATGCTAGCGCGCTACGCGCGAGATTGGCGAGCCGCAGGCGACAAAATGCCGCCTATGTACGATGTTGGATGTACGAAGTACAACACGCACGACGGCTGTAAGTGCGTATGGACAGCGCGGATGCGCTGCCCGAAGGGCAAACCGGCAGGGTGGTGCCGGTGAGTCAACTTGGGAAATTCCCGCGCTTGCGCGCGAATTTGGCGAAGTTTGCCGTCTTGCTGCCCTACCTCCTTCATCCATGGGAAACGCATGGGGAATGGGTTGAATGGCGTTGCCCACACCGCCGCTTCGATTTGGCCAAGCCGTGAACCTGGCTCTGCAAAATTCGCAGACCTTTCGAACCAACGCTCGCCCATGATTTCCCCCACCACCTCAGCTAAAGCTTCGCATAGCCCGCGCCTTTGGCGCGCTATAATCCAAATCGTAAATCGTAAATCGTAAATCGTAAATCGTAAATCGTAAATCGTAAATCGTAAATCGTAAATGAGCGCCATCAGGCGCCAATGAGGTTTGGATGATCCCGGAGAATGCGCAGGAGTTTGTGAGCCGCTGCATCCGGCCGGCGCGCACCGGTTTCCCATTTGGAGAGCGTGGACTGCGAGACGCCCAAGGCGGCGGCAAAATCTCCCTGATTGAGGCCGAGACTGCGGCGAAGGCTGAGGACGAGTTGGGCAGAGGAGGAGTTTTTTCCCCCACCGTTGATGATAATAAGCGCGCTGCCTGGCGGATCGTAGGGGATGCCGCAGGCGGTGCAGTTGGCGAGGGATATCTCAGCAATGTCGTCGAGTTGAGATAAGACGTCTGCGATGGTGTCGCCATGGCAGCAGTTGGGAGCGATTTCCGGAAGGGATCCGATGTAGCAGTTGTCTTCCTCGCTCCAGCGGATGATGCGAGTGAAGAGTTTGGCTATGTTTTTAGTTTTTTTCATGGTGTGATTTTTTTACGGTTGCGATGGCCTGGCGGACTTCTTGTTCTTGGTAGCGTTTCGCGTCGTCTCCGTCATGTCCTGAAATCGTGACCGGACGGATGAGGGAGGGATGTCCGTACTGGCTGTGGCTTCCTTTGCCGGTGGGCAAGAGGCGTAAGCCTGCTTTGAGAAGCATGGCTTTGAGCTCACGAATTTTTGGAGGCATGGACGTATTGTAAATTTTTTAGGGAAGTAGAGTCAAGCAAAAATAGTACAAAAGGCAAGAAAAAAGTAAAATGTGCTTGATATGAGTACATCCGCCCCAAGAAAAAACGCGAACCATTGACGGGTTTGGAAAATTCGGTTGTTTTGGCGCTGTTTCGCCCCTTCGGGGCAGCCCTGCGGGCTGGCCAAACGGTCTTACAGCCGCCGGCCGTTTTCCGCGAGCCGGAGGCTCGCCAAATTTCCAAATCGTAAATCGTAAATATACGAGCGTTTTTTCCAAAAACGTTCACCGATTTGGCCAAGCCGTGGACGCAGCTTTGCATAATCCAGCACCTTTCTAACCAACAACCATCCATGATTTACCCCTCCCCCTTCGCTTACGCTCCGCAGTCCCGCGAGCCGGAGGCTCGCCAAATTTCCAAATCGTAAATCGTAAATCGTAAATCGTAAATGGGCAACCGCATTTCCAATGCGGTTGCAGTCGGGCTTAGATGCCTTGAATGGCCAAGAAGGTTTCCAGCTCTCGCAGGGCGCGCCGTTGGGTGGGGCAGGAGCGGCGGCGTTTACCGAGCACGAGGCTGCAGCGGTGGACCCCCGAAAAACGGTAGGTGGTGAGGCCGCGGCGGCGCAGGTCGTCCATTCGGTGTTTCAAATCCGTGTAAAAGAAAAGGGGAAGGGGGTTTTTGCCCGCCAAGGTATCCAGAGGGATGGACACGGGGGGGAGCTGCTCCTGCAGGGCATCGGCTATGCGCGGCAGACCTATCTCGCGCAGCACACTGCGCAGGCGAGCGAAAAAGTAGCGCAGGGGAACAGTGCGCAGCGGGCAGTAATGATCCATGTAGCGGAGAACGCCCTGGGCGACTTCGTGCTCGCAGGGGAGGTGGATGCCGGCCTGTTCGGCGGCGTTGTGCAGCACGCGCTCCAACCACTCACAGTCGTAATCGGAGGTGATGCATTCCCCGTTTTGCAGGTAGGGGTGTCTGGCGTCAGTGGTATTCATCCGAGTTTCAGTTTGCGTTGCAGGGGATCGTTGGCGCGCATGGTTTCCATCTTGCGCACCATCTCGATGAATTCTTCAGCGCTTTGGAACTGCCGGTATTTGGAAGAATAGCGGATGCAGGCGACGGGATCGATGCTTTGCAGCTTCTCGGCGACCCTCATCACGATGGTTGCGGTGGGCACCTCGCGGACGTGGTCGCGGTGCAACTCGGCCACCAACTCATCCGCCGCGGCGTCCAGGCGCTCCATACTCACCGGCCTTTTTTCGCACGCCTCGATCATGCCACGCAGAATTTTTTCGCGGTTCAGGGCCTCATGCACATTGGCACGCTTCACCACGCGCAGCTCCGTGCGCTCCAGCTGTTCGTAGGTGGTGTAGCGGTAGCCGCAACGCAGGCATTCGCGTCGACGACGTATGCACGAACCCTCCCGCGACGTGCGCGAGTCGATGACTTTATCCTCCGTGTGACCGCATTGCATGCACTTCATGTCGTTATGATACCACAACGGGTGGTAGTGTCAAGAGGAAAGTCATACAATACAGGGCAACCGCATTAGAAAATGCGGTTGCCTATGTACGATTTACGATGTACGATGTACGATTTAGAAATTTGGCGAGCCTCCAGCTCGCGGAACTGCGGAGCGTAAGCGAAGGTGGTGGGGAAATCATGGGCGGTTGTTGGTTCGAAAGGCTTGCGAATGAGGCAAAGCTGCATCCCCGGCTTGGCCAAATCGTACATCGTACATCGTACATCGTACATATCCACCGTCGGTGAACGGTTTTTCCCAAAAAACGTTCATCGATGGTGGAATGGGCTTGACAAGGCGGGGAAAATTGTTTAAGTTTGCTTAGAGGTTAAGAGAACCTTAGGATTTACATGGAAGACAGGAGAGCAGAGGAGAACTATAGGCAGATGGAACTCAATCCGCAAGCGGCGGATGGAGAGATGCATAGTCCGGATCGGGTGAGGATGCGGGCGGAGCAAGCGCGCAGGCGGGAGGAGTATTATGAGCAGCAGAGGATGAACTCGGAAGCGGAGAGGAGGAAGTTGGAGCTGAGCAATGAGCAGAAAGCGATCTTCAGCGCGAACTTGAACGAAGTGGGGATGAAGCTGCACAATGCGGTGAGGAGGCTGGAGCAGGAGCTGGAATCGATGGACAAGGAGCAGCGCGAGATTGAGTCGGTGAACGAGTGTTTCAAGAGGCACTTGCAGATATTATCCGCGCTCAAGCCGCAAAATTGGAGCACGGATGGATTTCAGGAGCGGGTGCGCGAGGCGCTGCCGAAGTTGGACCGAGCCGAGAACGATTTTAACGAAGCATACCACATGGGACGCAGATTTCGGCACACCAACACGTTTTTCCAGAAGCCGGGGGAGGAAGAGGAAAACCGCCTGCAGTGGAAAGACGTGCGCGACCAGTTGGTGAAAGGATTGGCATTTCACCTGCCGCTCTTTCTGCTGATGCTCGCCACTTGGCTGGTCTACCTCTGGGTACAGCACAGCGGCAGTTGAACGACTTTCATGATCACAAAGGCACATCACCACGTATGACTCGACAAAAAGAATACGAACTTCAAGCGGCGAACGCGCGGCGCAGGTGGGAAGAGGCGCGCCGCATGCGGCAGCGCGCCGAGGGCTACTATGACGGGACCGGTCGCCCTAACACATTGGGACCGCAGGAGGATGTCGTCGCATCCCGCCGAGTCAAGCGCAACCCGGTGGTGATGGTGGCGCGGCAACCGGCGTCCACGCGGACGCTTTTGCTGGAGAATTTGCTGCTGCTCATTGTGCTGACGGCGAGCATATTCGGGCTGTACATGCTGAGTATCTACCTGCTCAATCAAACCCCTTATTGAAGACAACCGATGGAAACGCCCCGGATAGATGTGGCTTACATCGCCGAGTTGGCCAAGCTGGAGCTCAGCGATGAGGAGCGTGCGCGTTACACGCGCGACTTGGAACAGGTGCTCGCCTACGTGGCGCAGCTGGAAAAGTGGGACACGCAGGACGTGCCGCCGATGTGCCACCCGCTGGAAGTGTACGATGCCCTGCGCGAGGATGTGCCCGGGCAGAGTTTGAACAACGAAGCCGCACTGGCCAACGCCCCGCAGCAGGCGGATGGACAATTCCGCGTGCCGAAGGTGGTGGAATCCGCCCACTGAGCCAAGAACTCATCATCGTCAACCGCCCACCCATGATTTCCCCGCCACCTTCGCCTACGCTTCGCCCCTCCGCGAGCCGGAGATTCGCCAAACCGTAAATCGTAAATGGACCGCCCATGATTTACCCACCACCTCAGCTAAAGCTTCGCGTCTTCGCGAGCCGGAGGCTCGCCAAATTTCTAAATCGTAAATCGTAAATGAGCGCCATCAGGCGTCCCCGCCCCTTTCGAACCAACGACCACCCATGATTTCCCCACCACTTTCGCTTACGCTTCGCCCCTCCGCGAGCCGGAGGCTCGCCAAATTTCTAAATCGTAAATCGTAAATCGTAAATCGTAAATGGACAGCTGCATTTTCCAATGCGTTTGCCTTGCCCACTAAGCCGGAGAAGAATAAATTGCGCAATTCCATGTTCACCAAAACTTCCCTCACCGTTCTGCGCGAAAAGCTCGTGAAGCGCGAGATCACGCCTGCTGAGCTGACGCAGGAGTATGCCCGACGCATGGAGGAACTCAACCCCGCGCTGAACGCGCTCATCTCCTGGGACACGAAGAGCGCGCTGCAGGCGGCTGCCCGGGCGGATCTGAGCCTGCCGCTGGGAGGTCTGCCCATCGGCATCAAGGACAATATATGCTGCCGCGGAGAGAGAGCGCGCTGTGCCTCGCGCATGCTGGAAAACTTTGTGGCGCCCTACGATGCCACCGCCGTGGCGAAATTGCGCGCGGCGGGAGCCATACCTTTCGGGCGCGCCAACATGGATGAGTTCGCCATGGGATCCGCCGGCGAAAACTCCGCCTTCGGCGCCACCCGCAACCCGGCGGATGAGAGCCGCGTGCCCGGGGGATCCTCCAGCGGATCTGCTGCAGCCGTGGCGGCCGGAATCATTCCCGCGGCGCTCGGCTCCGATACCGGCGGCTCCGTGCGGCAACCGGCTTCGCACTGCGGCGTGGTGGGGCTCAAGCCGACGTACGGGCGCATTTCGCGCTACGGGCTGGTCGCCTTTGCCTCGTCGCTGGACCAAATCGGGACCCTCACCACCTGCGTGGAGGATGCGGCGCTGCTGCTGCAATTCCTGAGCGGGCACGATGCGATGGACTCGACCTCTTCCCTGCAAGCGGTTCCGGATTTTTCTGCCGAGCTGCACGGCGGCGTGCGCGGCATGCGCATTGGTCTACCGAAGGAGTACGTGAGCTCCGGCAATGCCCCGGAGGTGCAGAATGCGCTGAATGCGGCCGTGGCGGCGCTGGAAGCCCAGGGCGCGGAAATCTGCGAGATATCCCTGCCGCACGCCGAGGCTGCTGTGGCGTCCTACTACATCATTGCCTGCGCCGAGGCTTCCTCCAATTTGGCCCGCTACGACGGCGTGCGCTACGGCTACCGAGCTTCCGAGACCTCGAACGCGCCGGGCGATGTGTACGCGCGCTCGCGCACGGAGGGCTTCGGAGAAGAAGTGAAGCGGCGCATTATATTGGGCACCTACGTGCTTTCCGGCGGGTATTATGATGCCTACTACACGCGGGCGCAGAAGGTGCGGGCTCTCGTGGCGCAGGATTTCGCCCGGGCATTCGAGAGCGGCGTGCAGCTGATACTCGGGCCGGTGGCGCCGACGCCTGCGCCCAAGCTGGAGGCGAAGGACATGACGCCGCTGCAGATTTATTTGGCGGATATTTACACCGTGCCGGCCAACCTTGCCGGGCTGCCCGCCATCTCTGTGCCCACGCCGCAGGGCGGGCTTCCCGTGGGGGTGCAACTGCTTGCCCCGCACTTTGAAGAGGCACGCTTGTTGCGCGGCGCGGCAGCATTGGAACAGACGTGGAAATGACCCCCGTTTACCTTTCCATTGCCGGATCAGATTGCTCGGCCGGCGCGGGCATCCAGGCGGATATCAAGACGGGGTTTGCACTGGGGTGCTACCCGCTGAGCGCTGTCACTTGCGTGGTGAGTGAGACGCCGGGGCATGTGGCGGGCATCGTGCCGATTTCTCCGGAGATGGTCGCGAGTCAAATTCGCGAGTGCCTGCGCGCGTTTCCCGTGGCGGCCGTCAAGACCGGTATGCTCTACAGTGCCGAGATTCTTCGCGCCGCCGTCGATGAACTTCCGCCGAACATCCCCATCGTGGTGGACCCCGTCATGATTGCCACGGCAGGAGACTCCCTCATGCTGGATGAGACCCTGGCGGCTTACGAGGAGATGCTCTTCCCGCGCGCTACCCTCATCACTCCCAATCTTGACGAACTCGTCGCCCTCTGCCGACGTACCGAGGCTCCGCGCACGGTGGATGAGCTGGCCGACGCCGCCCTGGAACTCTCCCGCACCTATGACTGCGCCATCCTGGCCAAGGGCGGACACCTCCCCGGCGACACCTGCACCGACATCCTCGCCCTCGCGCGCGCGCGCGCGCGCTGTGTGGCTTTTCTCCACCCCCGCACCACCGGCATTTCCACCCACGGCACAGGCTGCACCCTCTCATCGGCCATCACGGCGTTTTTGGCCAAGGGGGCAGAGCTCACGGAGGCTGTTGGAGCCGCACTCGACTACACTTCGCGAGCCATCGCTTCTTCCCACCGCTGGGAACCAAACCTATTTGCGTTGAGACACAACGCAAATGATGTACGAAGTACGACGTACGATTTGGATTATAGCGCGCCAGAGGCGCGGAAAATGCGGAGCGTAAGCGGAGGGGGAGGGTAGAGCATGACGGGTGGTTGGTTCGAAGAGCTTGCGAATGAGGCAAAGCTGAGTCCCTGGCTTGTCTAAATCATACATCGTACGTCGTACATCGTACATGGCAACCGCATTTTCAATGCGGTTGCCGGAGTTGGGGCTTGCCAGTGCGGGGAGATGATGATAGAATAGATGACCCCTTGGTGGGGGGCGTGACTGCCCTGACCCAATAAAACGACATGAATGACTTGACAAAACCCTTTAAGAGGCTGCCAGTGGCACTCATCGGAACAGGTTCGTACGTGCCTGAGCACCGGTTGACTAATTCGGATCTCGAAAAGATGGTGGACACATCCAATGAGTGGATTGTGGAACGGACGGGAATACGCGAGCGACGCATAGCAGCCCCGGATGAGAAGCCGAGTGATATGGCGACGCATGCCGCCCGCAAGGCGATGGAGGCAGCCGGGGTGACAGCGGAGGAGATCGATTTGATTATCGTGGGAACCGTGACGCCGGACACCTTCACGCCATCCACGGCATGCTATGTGCAGGCGAATTTGGGAGCGGTGAACGCGGCGGCCTTTGATATATCGGCGGCTTGTTCGAGCTTTTTGTACGCGCTCAAAACGGCGGTGCAGTTTATCGGATGCGGACAGGCACGCACGGCGCTCATCATATCCTCCGAGAAGCTCAGCCACATCGTGAACTGGGAGGATCGCTCCACCTGCGTGCTTTTCGGGGATGGGGCTGGGGCGGCGGTGTTGCGTACCGGTAGTGGAGAACCCGGGGACAGCGCGATTTTGGCATCGGATATCGGCTCTGATGGGACCCTGACGAACCTGCTGTTGGTTCCCGGCGGGGGCTCTGCCATACCGACGACCGAGGAGAACATCCACGAGAAGCTCTACACGCTTGCGATGCGCGGCAACGAAGTGTTCCGCCATGCCGTGGCGCACATGAAGGACTCGGCGCTGTCTCTGCTTCGCCGCACGGGCATCAAGCCGGAGGATATTTCGCTGGTCATCCCGCACCAGGCGAATTTGCGCATCATCAATGCCGTTACTCAGCGCCTCGGTATCCCGCCGGAGCGCGTATTCGTGAACCTGCAGAACTACGGCAACACCTCCGGTGCGGCGTGCGCCATTGCGCTGGATGAGGCGATCCGCTTCGGCCGAGCCAAGAAGGGAGACATCGTGCTGATGGTCACTTTCGGCGCCGGACTCACTTGGAGTTCAGCGGCCATCAGACTGTAGTTTGTGCCGTGGGAGGCACAAACTATGTACGATGGACGATGTACGATGTACGATTTGGAAATTCCCGCGCTTGCGCGCGAACTTGGCGAAGCAGGGGCGGGAAGTGAGTCATGAAGCCGTGCACGGACGTGGTTACAAAGGGGCGGTGGCAGACGGGGGATGCCTATGTACGATGTGCGACGTACGATGTACGATTTGGATTATAGCGCGCCAAAGGCGCGGGCTATGCAAAGCCAGGTTCACAGTTTGGCTGAATCGTACCTCGTACACAGGCAACCGCGTTTTCTAATGCTTTTGCCTTGTATTCTTCCCCCGGTTGACTGCGGGAAGAAATTATTCCAAAATGGAGTCCGGATGGAGGAGGAAGTTTTTGAGTGAGAGGATAAGCACACCGGAATCGTCGTAATGAGGGAGAGAGGCGTCCGGAGTGATGAGAATTTTTTTGAAGGAATCGCGGACGGCGAGGAGAGGACGTTCTTCCTGCTCGCGTTTTTCGCGCGTGGGGATGGCGGAGGCGGATTGGATGTAGTAACGTTTGCTGCCGAAATTGGCGACGAAATCGACTTCAATTTTTTTTCGAGCATAGGTCATGTTGCTCGTTTTTTCGACGATGTCAATGTTCCCGACATCCACCTGGTACCCGTGCATGACCAGTTCATTGTAGATCACATTTTCCATGGCGTGACCTTCCTCAATTTGGCGAAAATTCAATCGAGCATTGCGAAGACCGATATCGGTGAAGTAGTACTTGGAAGGAGTGCTGATGTAACGATTACCCTTGATATCATAGCGCATGGCGCGGCTGATGATAAAAGCGTTCTGGAGGTAATTCAAATAGAGGCTGATGGTAGGCTCCGAGAGATTGACTTTCTTCACACTGCGAAAGGAGTTCGCCAACTTTCGGGGATTGAGCAAAGCGCCGATACCGGAAGCTGTGATATCGAGCAACTCTTCAAGTTCGTCATTGTTTTTGATATGATTGCGTTCAATGATGTCCTTGAGATAAGTTTCACGGAAGAGGTTGTGCAGATACTCGGCTTTATCTTTTTCGCTTTTGTAGATGAAAAGCTGAGGCATGCCGCCGTACAACCTGTATTCTTCCCACGCGTTTGACCACTCTCCACCTCTCGCCGCGAAGAACTCTGCGAAGTTCAGGGGGAAAACGCGGATTTCATCCCCACGTCCACGGAATTCCGTAACGACATCCGTTGACAAAAATTTCGAGTTGCTGCCCGTCACGTAAACATCGAGATTGTCCGTACGCAGCAGCGAGTTGAGGACGCTTTCAAAATCACTCATCATTTGGACTTCATCGAGCAGCAGGTAGTGCATCCCGGAGTCCTGAACACGGGACTTGACGTAGTTGTAGAACACGTGAGGATCACGGAATTCGGCATCCTCAATGCCATCCAGCGCTACCGTGATGATATGCGATTGATCGACCCCCATTTCTTCGAGTTTACGGCGGAATAAGGTGTAGAGCAAATAGGACTTCCCGCACCGTCGAATGCCACTCACGATTTTGATCGTTTTGTTGTGCATTCGGTCCACGAGCTTTTTCAAATAGTAATCGCGAGCAATTTGCATGGAGGATTGATGAAGGTTGATCGTGTCGGCGTTGCACGGATTTCCCGCAGGCGCTACGTACGGAGTTGCGAGATGGAGCCACGCCTCTAAGACGCTACACGTATTTCTCGTGTGTTTCAAGTCTTATTTTATATTTTTGACAAATTTTACAAAAATATAAAACGAAAGAGGAGTCGGCAGACGGGGGATGCCTATGTACGATGTACGATGTACGATTTGGGAAGTTCGCGCGCGTTGCGCGGGATTTGGCAGAGCAAGTGCGGACGGGATGTGATGGAACCGTGCGCGGGGGCGGTTAGAAAGGGGCGGGGGCGCCTGTCGGCGCCTATGTACGATGGACGATGTACGATGTACGATTTGAAATAATGCGCAGCAGAGCTGCGGAGGGTGGAGGCGCCTGTGTACGATTTGGGAAATTTTGTTGGGAGGGGTGTGGAATTTATGCGCTTTTCTGCTTGTGGCGACCGCGGTGGCGGTTGTTGATGAGCACAAGGCTGGCTATGATGATGACCAAGCCGAGCCATTGGGCGGGCAGAATCTTTTCTCCGCCGAAACAGGCTCCCAGCAGGATAGCGATGAGGGGATTGGCGTAGGCATGGGTAGCGACCTCCGTGGCGGGGCGTATCTTAAGCAACCACACGTAGCTGGTGTATGCGCAGATGGAGCCGAAGAGAACAAGGTAGGCCACATGTGCCCACCCTTGCCAAGGGATGGCGCACCAGTGCGTATCGACCAGTTCCCCGGAGCAGGCGGCCACGATGAGGAAGGCGAGGCCGGCGGCGAACATCTGCCACCCCGTGCCGCTCCAAGCATTCACGCCTTCCGTAGCAGATGCATGGTATTTGATGAAGAGGGAACCGAGGGACCATGCAATCATCCCGCCAAGGAAAATGAGTACGCCGATATCGCCTTGACTGTCCGGCAAGGTCAGCTCGTGCAGATAGAGCAGAACCACACCGGCCAGCCCGCCTATCAGCCCCAGAGGAACGCGGTAGTTGCGGAAATTGTAGCGCCAGCGCCTTACGTTGAAAAGGGTCGTCCAGATCATGGTGGATGCGGCCAGCACGGCCTCCAGACTGCTGGAGATGTATTTCTGCGCCAGCATGATGGCCGTCATGTCGGCAAAGAGCATGATCATGCCGCACGGCACGGAGATGCGCATCATCGCGCTGTCGAAGACCCGCTCGCCCCGGCTTTTGGCGTAGAGCAACAGAAGAAGGCCGGCGGCGGTAAAGCGTACCCCGCCCAGGACGTAGGCAGGAAAGAAGCGCAGAGCCTCACCGATGAAAAAATAGGTAGACCCCCACACCACGTAGATCATGAAGTAGGCTGTCCCTATTGCAGCGCGCGGTTGTTTTGAGGAAGAATACATGTTCATTTCTGACTTGAGCTCATCCGCCTTCCGTGTCGATTGGCGCTTTTGCGGCTGAATTTTTTGACCACTTTCTGCAGTGTGCGCAGCTCGGATTTGTTGAGCCGCTGCGCTAACTCGCTCATGTACCCGAGCAGCGAGGCATTGCAGGACAGGAACTCACTCTCCCCCTCAGCGGTGAGCGTAATGCGCACGGCTCGTTTGTCTTGTAAGGCCTGAGCCCGTTGCAATAGCTGCTTTTGCACCATGTGATCCACCATGGCGGACGTCGCCGACATCGCCATGTTCAAATGCTGGGCAAGCGTCTTGAGCGATATGCCCTCAGGCTCCTGAGAAGTGAGCTCTTTGACGAAGATGAGCACCATGTTTTGTCGAGCAGAGAGCCCGACGAGCCGGCCACTTCCGCGCGCGACCCCGCTTTGAAACGCTTTTCGCCGCTCTGCATCCAGCTGCGTAAGTACCTTGTACAACTGCAACCCCTCCTCCGTGTACTGTTTCATATTCGCGACTGTTACCCTATCAAATTATTGAGAAAAGTCAAGCAAACGCGGAGCGTTTGCTATGTACGATTTACGATTTACGATTTACGATTTGGAAAGTTCGCGCGCGTTGCGCGGGGAGAGCGGAGAGGAAGCAACGCGGAATTTTGAAAGCCGTGCGCGGGAGTGGTTAGAAAGGGACGGAGGCAGACGGGGTCTGCTTATGTACGATTTGGAATAATGCGCAGCGGGCGGTAAGTGCGGATGGACAAAGGCGCAGCCTTTGTCCGCAGGGCGGACCGCCGATGAGGTGGCGGTGAGTCAATTTGGGAAATAAGCGCGCTTGCGTGCGGGTGTGGTGGAGAGGGGGATGGACCGGCAAATGGGTTGAAAATGCAGATGCGTGGAATCTCGCGCTTGAAAAGTGGGTAGATTTGGCGTAGAATGACCGCGTTATGTTGGATATACGAGTCATCCGAGAGAACCCGGAGTATGTGAAGGAACGGGTGAAACTGCGCGGCGGTGAGCATTGGAAGCTTGTGGATCGCGTGATCGAGTGCGATGAAAAGCGCCGCAAAATTGAGACGGAGAAGCAAGCTCTCTCGCAGGAGCGAAACAGTTCTTCCAAAAAGATCGGCGCGTTGATGAAGGAGGGCAAGACCGAGGAAGCCCGCATGCTCAAAGAACGGATGGGGGAAGTGGGGGATCGTCTGCGCGAGCTGGAGGCCGCGGCGGCGGAAGCCTCCGGAGAACAGGAACAGCTGCTGCTTGCCATCCCGAATATGCCGCACGACGGCGCCCCCGTGGGAGCGGACGAGACCGCCAATCCGGTGCTGCGCACATGGGGCGAGAAACCGCAGATTGCAGAACCGCGCGACCATGTTCAGCTGGGCACGGCGCTCGGCTTGCTGGACTTTGAAGCGGCGGCGCGCATATCGGGCTCCGGATTTATCGTCTACCGCGGGTTGGGGGCGCGGTTGGAACGAGCCCTCGTGAACTTCCTGCTTGAAACGCAGACGATGGAGAACGGTTACCAGGAGATGGGGGTGCCATTTATGGTGAAGCGCGAATGTATGGTGGGCACGGGGCAGCTTCCCAAGTTTGAGGAAGACATGTATGGGTTGGAGGGAAACAGCATGTTTAATGTGCCCACCGCCGAAGTGCCGGTGACCAACCTGTACCGGGAGCAAATCCTGCGCGAGAGTGATCTTCCCATCAAAATGACCGCCTACACGCCTTGCTACAGGCGAGAAGCCGGCTCTGCAGGGCGCGAGAACAAGGGCATGATCCGCGTACATCAGTTTGACAAGGTGGAGCTGGTCACCATCTGCCGCCCGGAGGAAGGATTCCGGATCCTGGAGGAGCTCACCGGACACGCGGAGAGCATTCTGCAGAAGCTCGGGCTGCACTACCGCGTTATTGAGCTGTGCACGGGGGACGTCGGATTCTCCTCCGCCAAGACTTACGATATTGAGGTGTGGGCGCCGGGGCAGGGCAAGTACTTGGAGGTGTCCAGCTGCTCCTGCTTCACGGATTACCAGGCGCGCCGCATGAAACTGCGCTACAAGGACGCTGAAGGGCGCATGCGCGTGCCCTACACGCTGAACGGATCCGGCACGGCGCTGCCGCGTCTTTACGTGGCTCTGCTGGAGCAGAATCAGCAGCCGGATGGCTCGGTGCGCATCCCCGACGCATTGGTGCCCTTCTTCGGGCAGCAGCTCATATCCCCCGCCACCTGATTTTCCCCCAACCTCCGCAAACATGTTTGCCTACCTCCCCCTAGCTATGAGCGATGGCATTATCGTGGCGCTGGGACCTGTCTTTTGGTTCATCGTCGTATTTGCCGTGCTGGCAGTGGCCGTGATCGCAGAGCGCTTGTTTTATTTTCACCGGGTGAACATCAACTCCGGGGATTTCCTGCGCGGACTTTCCGCCCTGCTGCGCAGTGGGCAGTACAACGAAGCCCTGCACGAGGCGCGGCAGCTGCCCGGCCCCATGGCACGCGTGGTGGAGGCGGTACTCACCCGACCGAAATTGGCGCGCAGCGAACTGCGGGAAATCGCTCTGGAAGCGGCTGAGCTGGAAGTGTTCCGCGTGGATCGCAACATTCGTTCACTGCTGGTGTGTGCCACGGTGATGCCCCTGCTGGGGATGCTGGGCACCATTCTGGCGCTGGTGGATTTTTACGAACAGCCGGGCATTGTGGATGGGGGGGCATCCGTGCCGCAAATCGCCTTTGCTCTGCGGCGCGCGTTGTTGGTATCGGCCACGGGCATTATTCTTGCCATTCCTTCGTACATTTTCTACATGTATCTCGCTGCGCGCGCTCGTAAAATTGTCAACAGCATTGAGCGAGCGGGGTTGGAATGCGTCCACATTATCTGCGACGCGAGGCTCAACAAGAATGTCGTGTCCGGCGACTCCCTTGCTTCCGAGGATGAACCGGGGGACGAAGACTGAGTTCAAACTTGTACACCAGCATGCGGCGCATACGTTCCAACTTGAAAGGATCCGGGTTTGCGATACTCATTGCAGCCGGGGTGAACTTGTTTGTCTTGCTCTGCATGTGCGTATTATTGACAAGCTACCGCTCGCCCAAGTATGGGGTGAACATCTCGCCGGCTTCCTCTCATTTCTCAATCGGCGCGTACGACCGGTCGCTTTCGCACATCATCACCATTTCACCCGGTGAAACGCCGCGCTATTTCCTGGAGGACCGCGAGATCCCCGGCGGATTGAACGGGCTGGACCGGCAGCTCGCCGAATGGGATTGCCACATCCCCTCCCGAGTCACCGTCATCATCGTGTGCGACGAGGCTGTGGCCGTTGGCTCGGTGCAGCAGCTTGCGGATAAAGTTCTCTCGCATGGGTTTACCTGCGCTCTCTATGGGCGTCCTTCCACTGACGAATGAAGCGCGAATCCATCAATCTCCTCTACCACCGCGCGCACACGCAACCGATGCCGGGATGTCTCCCGCTTTTCGTGGCACTTGCCGCATTGCTGGTAGTGGGGATCGCCATCGTCTTCAAAGTCAATTTGCCGCTGCCGATGGAGCCGCGGGGCGAGGGCAACATCATTTACCGGCAGGATGAGCTCACCCGCTTCCGCGTCCGCCAGCTCAGCGCGCTGCCTTTGCGCTTACCCGCCGCCGTGGATCCCGCGGCTCGCTCGCTCGTGCCAGAACACAAGCTGCCTCTGTACCCGGCCTTGCAGCTCGTGCCGCCTCCATCGCAGCTTTCCCCCGCGTGCGACCATGAGTCGGCAATCCTAGATGATGCCTATCTGCTTGAACTGCCACCCGAGGCCGACCCCGCACCAACTCAGCAGGACAAATGATGAACGCCGTGCCGATCAGTCTCAATGATTTCTTTCAACTGCTCCTCTTTGGCGGCATTCTTGCCATCGTGCTGGTCATGATCCCCGTGCAGATTGTCTCCAAACTTCGCCGCCTGCGCCGCAAGCGCACGCGCGCTATTTGCCGCATCTGCGGTTATCGCTTCTTGCGTCCGGAAAACCAGACCATATTCTCCTGTCCGCATTGCGGCGTCCACAACAAAGCCTAAAACGGCAGCAAACGCGAAGCGTTTGCTATGTACGATGTACGATGTACGATTTGGAAATTCGCGCGCGTTGCGCGGGATGCAGAGCGGGAGCAAGGGGATGTGATGAAACCGTGCGCGGGAGTGGTTAGAAAGGGGCGAGGGCGGCTGACGCCGCCTATGTACTACGATGTACGATTGCGAAGTTTGCGCGCGTTGCGCGGGAACTCTCCACTTTCCGACTTCATCCAAGTGCGTCTGCCGTAGTTGAGCGACCGGTTCAAATGTAGCGTCGCTTGGCAAAGAGGCTTGCGCGCAGCGGATCTGTGGCTGCCAAATGAGCAAAGCCGATAGCGAGCGCGTCCGCCGCGTCCGGAGCGGGGGTTTCACTCAGATTGAGCAGGGCGCGCACCATGAAGGCCACCTGCTCCTTCTGGGCGTTGCCGCGTCCCACAACAGCCAATTTAGCGCAGCGGGGCGGGTATTCCATGATGGGAACGTTGCGGTCAGCAGCGGCGATGACCGTGGCGGCACGCGCAGAGCCCATCGTGATGGCGGTGCGGTGCGATTGCACGTAGATGATCCCCTCAATCGCAAGTTCATCCGGGTGCCATTTGTCGATGAGGGAAAGCACGTGGCGGTGTATTTCCAGCAGGCAGGCGCTTTGCAGCAAGCTGTCTTTGAGCGACAGCGTGCCGTACTCCAAGGCACGGGCAGAGCGGTGATCCCCCTCAATCACAGCGTAGCCTGTGTTGCGGACAGCGGGGTCTATGGAAAGCACGCGCATGGCATCACACTTCAGCGCCGGCGTCCGCCGGCAGCGGGACGCGGTTTGCGCAACGGGGGGGCGTCTTCATCCAAGAGGGCCGTGTAAACGTAGGGGAAACCCTCGAGTTTTCGTCGTTCCACCTTTTGCTTGAGGAAAATTTCGATCGACTTCGCGAAGTCCACCTCATCCGCCGTGAGCAGGGTGAAGGCATCCCCCTGCGCCTCAGCGCGCCCCGTGCGACCGATGCGGTGCACGTAGTCCTCCGGGTTTTCCGGCACACGGTAGTTGATGACGTGGGATACGCCGTTGATATCAATACCGCGAGCAGCCACATCCGTGGCCACGAGGATGCGGTACTTATCCTCCTTGAAGCCGCGCAGGGCGGCCATACGTTCCTTCTGCGGAATGTCGGAGTGCATGACGGCCACTGCTTTTCCCCAGTCGGAGCGGGAGAGCATATTGGCCACCATATCGGCTTCCTTGCGGGTGCGGGTGAAAATCATCATGTTGCTGAAATTGGTCTGCTTGACGAGAGCAAGCAGCAACTCATCGCGCTGATCCAACCCCACCGGGTAAAAGGCGTGGGAAATGGTGGATGCCACTTCACGACGGGCAATCGCCACCTCATGCGGGTCGGTGAGACACCACTTGGCAAAGCCTTGCAGTACCTGCGGCATCGTGGCGGAGAAGAAAAGCGTCTGTCGTCCGTCCCATGGACACAAGTTCACAATTTTCCGGACAATGGGCAGGAATCCCATATCCGTCATGCGATCCACCTCGTCGAGCACAAGGGTTTTCACCTCCTTAAACTTCATGTTGCCGCGGTAGAAGTGATCCACAAGCCGTCCCGGAGTAGCCACCACCACATCGACTCCCTTTTTGAGAGCATTGGCCTGTTGACCATAGCCAACGCCGCCATACAGCAGGCCTACGGTAATATCGGTGTGTGCGGCGTAGGTGCGGAAAGACTCGGCGAGCTGGTCAGCCAGTTCCCTTGTGGGCTCCAGCACGAGAGCCTGCGGACGGCCGGTGTGTTGCAGGCGGGTGAGTATGGGCAGAGCAAAGGCCGCGGTCTTACCCGTACCGGTCTGTGAAGCGCCGATGACATCTCGCCCGGCGAGTACATGGGGAATGGCCTGTTCCTGGATAGGCGTTGGCGCAGCGTAACCGCAATCCTTCACAGCTTGCAGCACAGGTGCGGAGAGTCCTAATTCTTCGAATGTCATGATCGTGTATTTCTGATAAGATTTCAGAGGTGGACGAAGGGGTTGTTGAGCAGCTCCTCGCCCACGCTGGTGCCGGGACCGTGTCCCGGGTGTACGGCGGTGTGCGGGTCGAGCGTCAGGATCTTGCGCCTGATGCTTTCCTGCAGCGTCTGTGCATTGCCTCCCGGAAAATCGGTGCGTCCCGCAGAGCCGGCAAATAAAGCGTCGCCCGTAAACACCTCCCCGCGCTCGGTGGCGTACCATGCCAAGCTGTCCGGCGCGTGTCCCGGCACACGCAGTGCTTGCCACGGCATGCCGGCAAGTGTCAGCGTGACGTCCCGCGCAGGCACCACGGCATCCACGACAAAGGACTCCGGCTCAGGCAGGCCCCATGCCAGCGCATTTTGTGCGAGAGTAAGGCTTGGGTCATACGCCGCCCCGGCGTGCACGAGGCAACCAGTTGCGCGTTGCAGGGAGGCGGCATCCTGAATATGGTCGAAGTGCTGGTGCGTGAGCAGCAAGTGAGTGATGCGTCTTGCTCCTGAAAGTTGCGCGAGCGCCCACTCGGCAAAACCATCGGGCGCATCCACCGCCACGCATTCTCCATGAGCGCCCACCACCAAATAGCCGTTGCACTCCAGAGCACCGCCGCTGTACTGCATCAGCTCTGACACCATGCGCGTACCATACCACTGATAACGCTCTTTGGCAAGCCCGAATTCCCCGCGCCACAAGCGCGCCCCACATCCGTCCCAAGAAAGAGCACCCCCAGCAGGTAGTTCGTGGCACATCATGCAGCATAAGTCGTTGGTTATTTACGATTTACGATTTGAATGCTAGCGCGCTACGCGCGAGATTGCCGAGCCGGTGCGCAGAGAAACTTTCAAAACATTGCGAGTTGTCCACGGGAACGTATGAGGGATGGGTTAAATGAACCCAGAGAAGATTTTATTGGGACACGTGTGAGCGCGCCCACTCCCCACATCGTCCATAGGCGGCGACCTGTGCCGCCTCGAGCCGGTTGTCAGATTCGAACTGACGACCGTCCGATTACAAATCGGGTGCTCTACCACTGAGCTAAACCGGCAAGCCTTTTTTGGCGCAACACGCGCGAATTTCCAAATGAAAATCGCAAGGTGTATCTTTCGGGTACTCAGTGGGATTCGAACCCACGACTCTCAGAACCACAATCTGATGCTCTACCGCTGAACTATGAGTACCATACTTGAGGCAGCGGAAACACTGCGGGCAGAAGTTTACAAGGAAATGAAGCAATTGACAAGCCAAAAATTTACGGCAAACGAACTAGAAATACGTTTGCCATTTACGATTTACGATTTACGATGAAAATTTGGCGAGCCCCCGGCTCGCGGAGATTTTTAATGCGGTTGCCTTGTGATTTGCCAGCGGGAAAGCTTGACACCGTTCAGGTATGTGGTAGATTAGGGAATATGAGAATCACGAAAGCACATGCCGGATTTACATTGGTGGAGCTCATGGTAGTTATAGCCATACTAGCGGTGCTGCTGGGCATATCGTCACCTCTTTTGTTCAGCTACATGAACTCGGGAGATATTGTAAAGTGCCGTGCGAATATTGATCAGCTTGCAAAACTGGGCATCAAATACGGGCAGGACATGGCCACGCGCAATCTGCTGCCGACAAGTGGGATGGCTGATGATGAGGATACAGAGGAGATGAATGAGTCGCAGGGATGGTGGCTTGCGCTTGGACCGGAGTTGGATTCCACCGTGTTACCGAGCGATCGCAAGCACAAGATGAAGCTGGCGACGATTTTTCACTGTCCCGGCGACCACCGGGCCACGGTTAAAGATGGAACGCTCATGGAGGCGAGCGAGCGGAGCGTGTCATACGTGTCGTGGACGGATGGATCGGAGGATGAGGACAACCCGAACTCGCAGATCCGCACCCTCGGGAAAAAGCACTTGGATATGCTTCCTTGGCTCAGCGATGGTAACCCCGAGATCGGCAAGAGCGTGACGAGTCTGAAGGACTTCAAGAGCATGGTTATTCCGGCACTGAACCGGCACAGCAGAACCATCATGGTGGCATACGCCAGCGGAGTCGTGCAGCAGTTTGAAATCGAGGATGAGGAGCAGGTGGATGCCGCTAAACTTTTCCACAAAATCAATCCGGAAAAGCTCATTCCCACGAAAAAGAGAAAGGGGCGTTGACTATTCACGAGAAGCTATGTGGCCGGAGCCATTTGATCGCCCGCAGGAGCCGGTCGTTGTCGGCCTGAGCGGAGGTCGGGATTCAGTAGCGCTGCTGCGGATGCTGGCGATGCACGGAGTTCCCATGCAGGCCTGTCATGTGCACCACGGGATACGCGGGGAAGCGGCGGATGGAGATGCTCAGTTTTGCGGTGAACTCTGTCGGCAGTTTGACGTACCCTTTGCCGAGTACCGTGTGGATGTACCTGCGAAAGCAAAGCAGAGCGGAGAATCCTTGGAAACGACCGCGCGCCGTGAACGCCGCCGCATTCTTGCCGAGCATGCGCTCAGCGTCGGCTTCCGAGCTGTGGCGCTTGCGCATCATGCGGATGATCAGGCAGAAACCGTGCTCTTCAATTTGGCCCGGGGAGCTGCAGGTTTGCGCGGTATGCAAGCGCGGCGGCAGGAGGGCGACATCACCTGGCTGCGTCCCATGCTCGCCATGCGGCGAACGGTGATTACCGCGTGGCTTCAGGAGATCGGACAAAATTGGCGGGAGGATGCCACAAATGCCGATCCCGGAGCTGCCGCTCGAAATGGGTTGCGTCTGCGTGTGCTCCCGGCGCTTCATGAGGCAATGGGACGGGATGTCGTTCCGGCGCTGCTACGCGGCGCCCGTTTGCAAGGGGAAGTGCATACGGCACTGGAAGCTGCGCTGGAGGCGCTGCCTCTCACTGACCCTCAGGGGCGTCTCTACCTGCCATTTTTGGCGGACAAACCGGTGGAGTTATGCAAGGCCGTGACGCTGCACTACCTGAGGCGCTGCGGTGTGCCGGATCTTTCAGAAGCGTGTGTGAGCGAAGTTTGTGCCATCTTGCCGTCAGGGGCTGCTAAAAGCTCCTGCAATTTGCCGGGGGGATTTCGTGCACGGCGAGCCCACAAACGCTTGATGATCGAACAACAAACACATTAGAAAGGCGGGGGCAGACGGAGTCTGCCTATGTACGATGTACGATGTACGATTTGGGGAGTGAGCGCGCCTGCGGCGCGGGGGAGGTGATTAGTTGAGCGCGGGGTTGAGAATACTCAGTGCGGGATCGATAAAGATTCCGTCCTTGCGCACCAGCTCGTCATCCAGGAAAATGGAGCCGCCACCGTAGTCAGCACGTTGGATGCAGACGAGATCCCAATGCACCTGAGAGCGGTTGCCATTGTCACAATTCTCGTACGCATTGCCGGGGGTAAAGTGGAAAGAGCCTGCGATTTTTTCATCGAAGAGGATGTCGCGCATGGGCTGCAGAATTTCCGGATTCACGCCGAAGGAGAATTCGCCGATGTAGCGAGCACCTTCATCGGAGTCGAGGATATGATTGAGAGCATCATCGTTACCGTTGCAATGAGCCTCTACAATTTTGCCATCGCGGAAGGTGAGGTCGATGCCATCGAAGGCGATACCCTGGTAAATGGTGGGAGCAGTGTAATGCACAGTTCCGTTCACGGAGTCACGGATGGGGGCCGTGAAGACTTCGCCGTCCGGTATATTCATCTCGCCCGCGCAGGGAATGGCCGGCATACCTTGGATGGAGAAAGTGAGATCGGTGCCGGGACCGACAATGTGCACGCGGTCAGCGCGCATCATGCGCTCGGCCAGCACATCCATTGCCTGTTTCAGCTTACCGTAGTCCGCCAAGCAGCAGCGGAAATAAAAGTCCTCGAATTGTTCGGTGCTCATGGAGGCGCCTTGAGCCATGGACGGCGTAGGCCAGCGCAGCACGCACCACTTTGTGTGGCTCACGCGTTGATCATGCACGGGGCTCATATATTTTTGGGTGAGTTTCATGGCTCCGGCGGGGACAGCTGAATTTTCTTAGGAATTCTGACTGCCGCGGATGGCGATGTAGGCTTGCATGGCCTTCATTTCATCCAGCTCAAAAGAAGCGATGCTGCTGTACTGCGCATCGGTAGCGCCGGCGTACATTTCGGCGGTGATACGGCTATGACGGAGGCGCACATGGGGCACGCCGCCGACCGCCCGAACCGCGCGGATGAGTTGGATACCGATATTATCTGGTGCATCAATGAGGTCGAGCAGCACATGCTCACCCGCCTGCACACGGCAGGAGTAATTCACCAAAGATTGAGCCAATTGGGTTGTACGTGGATCTGTCATCATCGTTTCGTCGTTGAATGGGAAAGGGAGTGCGTCTCTTGCTCCTGCAGCGGCGTGGAAATAAAAGCGAGCGCTTCCTTCAGATCGTCGGTGGTTACGGCATCTGAGAGAACCGGCTCGCCGAGTCGCTTGAGCAGCACAAAGTGTATTCTGCCACCGCGGAACTTTTTATCCGCCATCACGTGTTCGAGAACAGTTTTCGGATTGACCTTGCTCGAGAGTTGCAGCGGGAGTTGAAGAGCCGCGAGCGTCTGGATAATTTCCGCCTCGTCGCGTGCGGGAAGTCCTACAAGTTTACGCGAAAGAAAGAGGGCCGCGCGTATGCCCAGACTCACCACTTCCCCGTGCAGCAGGTCGCCGTAGGGAACGCTGGCCTCTACGCCGTGCCCCAGAGTATGACCGAAATTCAGGAATGCGCGAGTACCGGATGTTTCCCGCTCATCTTCCTCCACAATGCGCGCTTTGATCTCGATATTCTCTGCGATGACCGAGGGCAGCCGTTCGATGCTGGAGAGCGAAAAGCCAATGGGGAGTTCATCCGCCAGTTGACGCAGTGGGACAAGCATCTTCGGCCGACGAATGGCAGCGTGCTTCACCATCTCGGCCATTCCTTCGCGCAGCACACGTTCCGGCAAACTGAGCAGGGTGATGGGATCGGCCACCACGAAGCGCGGTTGATGAAAAGAACCGATCAGGTTTTTGCCGCTGGGCACATTCACAGCCGTTTTCCCGCCCACCGAGCTGTCCACCTGAGCCATCACGCTGGTGGGGATTTGAACGTACGGGATGCCGCGGTAGTAGGTGGAGGCAATGAAACCGGCCAGATCTCCCACTACACCGCCGCCCAGCGCCACCACGAAGCTTGTGCGATCGTGGCCGGCGCGCACCATCTCCTCCACTACCCGGCTCACCGTGGTCAGACTCTTACTCTTCTCCCCGGCATCCACGACATGCACACTCACGGCGTAGTCGGCATCCTCCAGACTGCGCTTCACTCGTTCCCCATATTGGGGGTAAACATTTGTATCAGTGATGAGAGCGGCCCTGCCTTCCAAGCGGGCGCGAGTGGAAAAGAAGCCAACGGAATCGAGAGCACCGTTGCTCACATGCACATCGTATGAATGATCCCCAAGGGCTAGACTGACTGTCGGCATGCCGACATTGTACGCGTGAACGGGCAGCGGTGCAAGCGCCAATTCTCATTCGGAGGCACATTTGTCACATACGTCCCGGGAAAAAGCGACCCCAACGCGTAGTTATCGGTGCGTAATGTAGCATAATGCATTTACGATTTACGATTTGGAAATTCCCGCACTTGCGCGCGAATTTGGCGAAGCAGGGGCGGGAAGTGAGTCATGAAGCCGTGTACGGACGTGGTTACAAAGCGGCGGAGGCGCCTAGCGGCGCCTATGTACGATGTATGATGTACGATTTGGATGCAACTCAATGTTCATCATGAGAACAATCGCTGTCATGATTTTGATACGTAAAAAACGAGCCTTATCAACCGATTCGAACACTTTTTCTCTATTGATTGACTGCTCTTAAATATGTTTGCCGCGAGATAAACCTTGCTTCAGGCGTGAAATTGGGGATAATGAAAGACGCGATGCTGAATGAAGAGATCGTAACCGAGGCAGAGGTGGCGGCAGTGCAGATACCAGTCGGCAATGCAGTGATATTGCCTGCCGGATCCCGTATCTATATCACCCAAATGCTGGGTAATTCCATCACGGCGGCAACAGATATAGGCATGGTACGTATCACGAGGGAGGAGGCCGAACGCGCAGGAATTTGTGCGCCCAAATCCGCCAACTCGACCGAGCAGGGAGAGCTTTCCTTGGAGCAAAAAGTGTGGGACACTCTCTCTTCCATTTACGATCCGGAAATTCCGGTGGATATTGTGAACCTGGGGCTCGTATATAGTGTGGAAGTCGTCGAACAGAAGGATGGAAGCAACTTCGTGCACGTGCGCATGACGCTCACTGCGCCCGGCTGCGGTATGGGACCGCACTTGATGGCCGAGGCAGAGGCTGGCATTGCCGCGCTGGAGGGCGTGAGTGAAGTTAATATTGAGTTTGTGTGGGACCCGCCGTGGAATCAGGATATGATGACTGAGGAAGCACGGATGCAACTCGGAATGCTGTGACCATGAAAACAAGAATCGAACTCTCGGAGCAGGAGCTGCAGACGCTGGCAGAAATGGCGGGATTCTGCCTTGTGGCACTGAGCATGGTGAAGAACGAGGTGGACGATGTGCATGTCAACGCATGGCAGCTGATGTGTCAGCTGATTTTTGAAAAGGCGGACAAGGTGCCGTGGCTGGCCAAGAGGATGGAGAAGTTTTCGGGGCTGGAGCATCCTTTTTTTACGGATGAGTATACGGATTCCGCTTTCTTTGCCGTCGTTTTGGACCAACTGCGGGAAATCCTGTTCTGGGATGAGCTTGTGGCGCGGATGGCGGATCAAACCTTGCTGCGTGCTCTTGGTGAGAAAAAGTACGATAAACTGACGGATGAGGCACGGCAACGGCGCACGGCACCCCTTGAAAAAGCCCTGTGGGATGAAGTGATCAACCATGGGCTGGAACATTTGAGCTTTATCCTGCCGCCGGAGGAGGAGCAATGAAGGAGCCGATCCATTTACGATGTACGATTTACGATTTAGAAATTTGGCGAGACTCCGTCTCGCGGGGATGCGGAGCGTAAGCGAAGGTGGTGGGTGGAACTATGCGCGGAGGTGGTTACAAAGCGGCGGGTACGGGGGCGGCTGGCGCCGCCCGGAGGCAGACAGGGTCTGCCTATGTACGATGGAGGATGTACGATTTGGATTATAGCGCGCCGGAGGCGCGGGAAAACGGCCGGCGGCTGCGCCAACCCGCAGGGCTGCCCCGAAGGGGCGAAACAGCGCCAAAACAACCGAATTTTCCAAACCCGTCAATGGTTCACGTTTTTTCTTGGGACGGATATGCCTCCCGTCGCTTTGTAACTACGTTCGTGCATAGCTTCATCATATTCCGCCCGCACTTGCTTCGCCATATTCGCGCGCAAGCGCGGGAACTTTGCAAATCGTAAATCGTAAATCGTAAATGAATTGCATGTTGGGATCGCTTTTTCTTGGGACGGATGTGGGGCTTGATGGTACAAAAAGAGGCACGCGCACTGAAACGGTACGCGTGCCTCGCTAAAAATGGGATGGAAAATTACTCGGCGGCCGGTTTTTCGGGCTCAGCAGCCGGAGACTCTGCAGGCTCCGGGGCAGCGGGAACCTCGCCCACCACCTCCAAGTGCAGGCGCACGGTGGCAGTCACATCCGGATGCAGCTTGGCAGGAATCTCGTAGTCGCCACTCTTGCGCAGCGGCTTCTCGAGATCCAGCGCGTGGCGATCGATCTTCACGCCTTGGGCAGCCAGAGCCTCAGCAATCTGCTGGTTAGTGATCGCGCCGAACACCTTGCCTTTTTCTCCGGCTTCGAGCTTGAGCTCAATCTTGATACCGGCAATCTTGGCGGCCAATTCCTTGAAATTGGCAAGCTCTGCAGCTTCACGCTCGGCACGCTTTTTCTGCAGCATGTTAATGAAACGTCTGTTGGCCGGAGTTGCCTCGAAGGCAAGCCCTTGCGGGATCAGGAAATTACGCCCGTATCCGGCCTTCACCGTTACAAGGTCGGCTTCACAGCCCAGACCTTCTATCTTCGTCGCGAGGATTACTTTCATGTTTGCCATAACTCAAAAAATCGGGTTTGGTGGGCCCCCAATACACCATTTTCGAGACGTTGTCAAGCGCAGAATTGCTTCTTCCAGGGCAAAGACGATGAAAAAGAAGCCTGCAAGCTGGCATCACGTATTCACAAACCATTCTAACTGCCAACACACAATATTTTGAAAGTTTCGCTGCGCACTTGCTTCGCATCCCCGCGCTGCAGGCGCGCTAAATTTCCAAATCGTAAATGAACACTGTTTAGCCTTGCCAAACGCATTCACCAGGTGCATAATCCCCCCACTATGGCACGTATCAATGATAACTTTCTCAAACTTCGCGCGGGGTATCTTTTCCCGGAGATCGGGCGCCGCGTGGCTGCCTTTGCTGCTGAAAATCCGGACATCGCACCGCAAATTATCCGTTGTGGCATCGGGGATGTCACGGAGCCGTTGCCGCAGGTGGCTATTGAAGCCATGCACAAGGCGGTGGATGACCAGGCACACCGCGAGACCTTCCACGGCTACGGTCCGGAGCAGGGGTATGAGTGGTTGCGCGAGCCCATTGCCCGCGTTTCCTACCAGGAGCGTGGCATAGATGTGCAACCCGATGAAATCTACGTGTCCGATGGCGCGAAGTGCGACACCGGCAATATCTTGGACATCTTTGGGCACGACAATATCATTGCTGTGCCTGATCCGGTGTATCCCGTGTATGTGGATACTAACGTGATGCAGGGTAACACCGGCGAGGCGCGTGAGGACGGCTCCTACGAGGGGCTCGTGTACCTGCCCTGCACGCCGGAGAACGGCTTTGTGCCGGAGGTGCCGCAGGGGCATGTGGACTTGGTGTACCTTTGCTCACCCAATAACCCCACCGGCGCCGCTGCCACCCGCGAGCAGCTCCAAAAATGGGTGGATTACGCTCTTGAGCAGCATGCCATCATTCTCTACGATAGTGCCTACGAGGCCTTCATCACCGATCCGCAGATACCCACTTCCATTTTTGCCATCTCGGGGGCACGCAAGTGCGCCATCGAGTTCCGCTCTTTCTCCAAGCAGGGCGGTTTCACCGGCGTGCGCTGCGGTTATATCGTCATTCCCCACGAGCTCATGGGCAAAGACGCCGCCGGCAACGATGTGCCCGTGTCCAAGCTCTGGAGTCGTCGTCACACGACTAAATTCAATGGTGCCAGCTACATTGTGCAGCGTGGGGCTGCAGCCCTCTTCACCCCCGAAGGTAAGCAGCAAACGCGTGCCCTTATCGATCACTATTTGGGCAATGCCAAGCTGCTCAGCGATGTTTGCCGTCAGGTGGGGCTGCGGGTGTGGGGCGGTCAGAACGCACCTTATGTGTGGGTACAGACGCCGCAGGGGATGGGCAGCTGGGAGCTATTCGACAAACTGCTGCACGAGGCTCATCTGGTCATCACGCCCGGCGCTGGGTTTGGCGCGCATGGCGAAGGCTTCTTCCGCATTTCCGCCTTCAACAGCCGAGAGAATGTGCAGGAGGCCTGCAAGCGCATTGTTGCCTGCCTCGGCAAGTAAATACGATTAAATTACGATGGACGACGGTGGCAGACTCCGTTTGCCACCGTCGTACGGCACCGCTAGGTGCCCTGCTGCTTCGCCAAATCTCCGCGCCTCCGGCGCGCCAGCATCCAAATCGTACATCATACATCCAACATCGTACATAGCAAACGCATTTCTAATGCGTTTGCCTTGGGGGAAGGTGCTGCTGCAGGAACTCCATCAAATACCCGGGAGAAAGCAGTTCGCGAGTGACTACCGGTTCCTTGCCCGGCACGTAGAGAGCATTGACGGGCACGGCGCTTCTCCCTAGGCGTCGCATCTCGGCATCTATAGCGGGGTTGTCCTTGGTTTTATCGGCGCGCATGAGCACCACACCGCGCTCACTAAGAAGGCGTCGCACTTCCTCAGTGTAAGCAATGCTCTTATTGGCCAGACAGGTGGCGCACCACCTCGCAGTGAAGTCCACATACACGGGGTCGCCTTCCTCCAACGCCTCCTTCATGGCTTCGGGTGTCCATGTTTCCCATGCGATAGAAGCCGTACTGTCCGCGGCATCATTAGAAGCATCGCGAGGCATACTGCACCACACACTGCCCGCAGCCAGCGCCAGCGCGGCAAGTAATCCTACGGCGCGGCTCAGCTTACTGCGATAAATTGGGCACCAGCGGCCATACACCCAACACGCTGCGCCAATTCCCACCATCCCTAGCAACACAGAAAGCCCGCTGTCCCCGCTGTGCATGCTCAGGTACACATCCAGAAGCCAGACTGCCGCACCGACCATAAGGAAGGAAAGCCCCTGTTTGAGGGATTCCATCCATTGTCCCGGGCGTGGCAATAACCCCACTAGCCCGGGGAACACACTTAGGATCATGTATGGCAGACCCAGACCGAGGCCCATGGCGACCAGCGCAGCGACAAGCCACAGCCCCGGGAGAGCCATGGCTGCCGGCATGGCCGCGCCCAAGAAAGGAGCGCTGCAGGGGGTAGCCACGAGAGTGACGAGCAGGCCCTGCAAGAACGCGCCGGTCACGCCGCTGCGCTGTTGCACTCCCTGTCCGGCTGCAGAAGCAGTCACACCGATTTCGAAAACGCCATACATGCCCAGTCCCAGCACCAGTAGCAGCACGGTGAGCCCATACACCACCCACTCATTCTGCATCCATGCCGCCCAGCTGCGATCCTCGCCGCCGATATCATTGAGCAGCTCACTCGCCCAGTCTTGCCACGGGATGTCAACTAACGTACTGAAATTGGAAACCACGACCAGTGCCGCTCCCAGTAGCACAAAGCTCACTATGATGCCTGAAACAAATGACAGCGAATGCGCTACCACCCGTGCGCGGCTACCGCCGCTCAGTTGCACAAAGCTCATTACTTTCAGCCCTAATACAGGGAAAACGCAAGGCATCAGATTCAGCAAAATGCCGCCCAAAAACAGCCCAAACGCTATCCCGAAGAAATCCGCAGGCACGCCCCGCGCCCCGCTTCGCAGTGGCGCCACTATCGTCGTGTGTTCTCCCCCCGGCCACACTAGCTGCCCGATCAGATCGTGCGGACGGGTTTGCGGCGCAGGGTACATGGCATCATCTCCCATGTTGGCAGGAAGTTGCAGGTGCAGGGTGCCGTTCTCGCGGCGCACGCTCTGCGGCAGGGCCGGGTGCACTGCGTTATCTTCCGAAATGAAGGTCGGGTCGCCCGCATAGCCGGGATCTGCCAAGGAAAGTTCATAGCCGGTGGCGTTGCGCACGGCGCATACCCGCTGCACTGAGGCATCGCCCAACTTCTCCACAAGCTTTTCTGCACTACTCCACCCGGGATTAGGCTCAGCTTGACCACGCTTGATGACCATCTGCGTATCTGTTGTGGTGGGCGGTGCACATTGCAGATCATTGCACAGCTGCACCGTCGCGCTGAAGTTGAGCTGCGCTTGCTCCGGCGCATCTGCAGGGGGAGTGATCCTCCACACCACGACCGGAGCTGTATAGCCATATACAGTACTCGTCTCACTGACAATACGCTGCGGAGCTTGCCAGTATGGCCCTTGCACAACAAAGCCGGATGGCGCCGTCAGCTCCACCTGCATGCCCAATCCCGCACTGCCGGGATTGCGGTAGTACGCGTGCCAGCCAGCCGGTAATTCGCCCTTCAGCGACACTAAAAAACTTTGACCGGATTCATAGGTTCGGACATTTGCTTCAGCCGTCAATTGCATCTGTTCCCCCTCCGGCTCCGGCTCTGCCCACAGCATGCCTCCTAACAGCACTAGGACGCCTGCCATCTTTTTCAATACAGCATTCATCGTCCCGACTCTACCACATCTCCTTTGCAAAAGCAAGTTACTGTTTTATAAACCCACGCACACGTGTCCCAATAAAATCTTCTCTGGGCTCATTCAACCCATTCCTCATGCGTTTCCTAGGACAAAACTGCCGACCGCGTAAGGCAATTAAGACAGCGCGCTAGTATTCAAATCGTACATCGAAAATCGTACATCGTACATAGGCAGCAGTCTACGGTTGCTGCATTACCTGTTGGGGGTGCTTTTCCTTGGGACGGATGTGAAACCCACGACAAACGCACCAGAAAATACGCTTTCACTTTCGCACGTGGGCGGCGGCAGAGACGGCAGATGTGTTGGGGAGGACGAACTTGCGGAGTTTCACCGTGGCGGCAGTTGCACCGAACTCCCGCACACAACAGACGGCGAGTTTGTGCGCGAGCGTTTCCAGAAGAACTGTGGGCTCGACTTGAGCTAGTTCAATGAGTCGGCGGGAAAGCGCGTCGTAGTCGATGGTTTTCGCGAAGTCATCGGCCATTTCGCCAAAGGGGAGCTCCGGAGTGAAAGTGACATCCGCCTGCACGGGCTGGGGCGTGGCGCGCTCACTTTCCGGCACCCCCAAGCGGCATGTGAAGGAGAGTGCATGCAGTTTGACCGTATCCCGAGTGGGGTGGCAATTGCCGCGCTGCATGAGTGCTTGTAAGGCACCGAGATGGGGTACTACGATATCGGGTTCAGCCTCGCAGAGCTGGGCGGCGTTGTTGTAGCCGGTCAGAACGCCGATAGCACAGACCCCGGCACAGTGGGCGGCCGCCATATCGTGCTGCATATCGCCGATGAAAGCGGTTTGACGCGCATCGAGGCCGTGCTGGGCAAGCAGAGTGTGAATGTGGGCCTCCTTATTGAGGATGCCGGTGTGCAATCCCTCAAAGTAGTCAAAAAGGCCGAGTTCCTTTGCCTGCCGATCAAAGGCGATAGAATCCATGCTGGAGAGAATGAAACAGCGGATGCCGCACGCCCGACAGTAGTCCAGAAACTCTCGCGCATGAGGGAGGACGGTGACGGGCTCTGCCTCCGGCGAGTTAAGGATGTGCCGGTAGTGATCTTCTAATTCCTCAATGGGGATACCCGGTGTTTTCCAAGAATAATAGGTCGGGTAGGGGAGTTGGAATTCCGCGCGGAACTGGTCGCGGTTCAGTGCTGGCAGCCCGTATTGTGAGATGACGTAGTTGGTGGCCTGCAGGGTGAGCGTCAGATCATCGCACAGCGTACCGGACCAATCGAATATAAGTGAATCAAACATTTTTGCAGGCGGGGGTTATTTGGCTTTTATATTGTATTTGATGCTGTATTTGCGGATAGCTTCCTTGAGCGCGGGATTGACGAAAGGATTATCCTTGCCGTAGCGCGCCCAGGGACCGCCGGGGACAAGAGAGAAATCGACGAAGCGCCAATGTACCACGGCACTGCCGCCGGGGATGCCCAAGTAATCACGTACGGCGGGGGATATATCGATGCCGGCGCCGTTGTTCCGTGTATTTCTGGGTCGCTTGCCTTTGAAAACGTACTCCCAATCATCGGTCACGAAAGGACCGCAGTCTTCCCACTGGGCAAAGCAGTAACGTCCCTTGTAGTAAATCTGCACCCAGCTCCCGCGACAGACCGACTCGTACTTACCCTCCTTGTCTCGTCGGTACCAAGGGATGACTCTCTCTGCCTCCGGTTTGGGACCGCCGCGGTCAATGTCGTTGTACGGCAGAGCCACGTAGAAGGGGTTGAGCTGGGGGCGGAAGCCGAGCGGTGCAAAGGTGACGGGATCGCGCTTTTTGGGGTCGGGGTCATCGTAGCCGCCATAATTGTCATCCCAAGCGCTATCCCAGCTGCTGGCGGTGTTGGGCACAGGATTGCGCGCTGTGGCACGTTCTCCGATAAAGAAGTAGGTGGCGGTGATATCGAAGTGCCAAGGGAAAGCGCCGCGGCGAGATGGCGTGGGGTATTTCTTGGGGTCAGGAAAGTTTTTGCGCTTGCTTTGGTCGATGCGCGGACGAAGGGGACCGTTCTTGATGGCCAGCTCGCGCAGTTTTTCCTTACTCACCGTGCGCGATTGGGTTGGGGGACGAAAATCGTGCACTTCCCGGTTAGAATTTGCTCCTCGGCGTTCTGCAGATGTTTGCCCGCTAATACCAACCGCCCCGCATGTCCAAGATGCCAGCACCGGTATCAGCGTGGCAAGCATGGCAGAGCGCAGCGTGCGGGAATTCATGACGGGAGCGAGCGTTTGGCAGCATCAGCCGTTGTGCAGAATGGTGGGACGGGGGTGGAGCAATTTCTCCGGCGCATCCAAATTGTAGTGCAGTCCGCGTGACTCTTGGCGACGAATAGCGCAGTCGATAATCAGCGAGGCGGTGAGAGCGAGATTGCGTAAGTCGAGAATTTCCGGCGTTACACGATAACCCCAGTAGTATTCGTGGATTTCACGATTAATGTTGCGCAGGCGTGTGGCCGCGCGTTGCAGACGATGGTTCGTGCGCACAATGCTCACGTAATCCGTCATGGTGCGGCGCACTTCATCCCAGCAATGGTAGAGGATAGCCAGATCATCCTGCGGCACGCGGTCGCCATGCTTCCATTCCGGGATGGGGTAGGTTTCCTCTGCGTGCGCGAGGGGAAGTCGCGTGAGCATGGCTGCAAGTGCGCGTTTGGTGATCACCACACACTCCAGAAGAGAGTTACTGGCGAGCCGGTTGGCGCCGTGCAAGCCCGTGCAGCCACTCTCCCCGGCCACAAAGAGACCGCGCAGGCTGGTCTGTCCGTTTGTGTCAGTTTTCACGCCGCCGCATTGGTAATGGGCAGAGGGAACTACGGGGATCATATCGCGTTCGGCATCGATGCCGTAGCTTTTGCATGTTTCGTAGATGTAGGGGAAACGCTCAGCCATGAAACCGGCAGGTTTGTGGGTCATATCCAAGTACATGCAAGGATGCCCGGTGCGCAGGATTTCGCTGTTGATGGCACGTGCTACGATGTCGCGCGGCGCTAAACTCTTGCGCGAATCATACTTTTGCATGAACTCTTGTCCATCCGGCCCTTTGAGGATGCCGCCCTCACCGCGCACGGCTTCCGAGATGAGGAAGGTAAGGCCCTCACGATCCGGGCTCTTGGGGTTGTAAAAGGTTGTGGGATGGAATTGCACGAACTCCATGTTCGAGATTTGGGCTCCGGCGCGCCAAGCCATCGCGATACCGTCTCCCGTGGCAGTGGGAGGATTGGTGGTGTACATATACACACGCCCGGTGCCACCCGTAGCGAGCAGAACGCGGTCGCTGCGAAATATCTCCACTTCACCCGTAGCGGGGTCCAACACATAAGCCCCCAGCACGCGATCTTCCGTGACACAGCCTAACTTTGCCGTGGTGATCAGATCAATGGCAATGCGATGATCCAGCAGAGTGATATTGGGGTGACGTTTGGCACATTCGAGCAATTTGGTGGAAATCTCCAGTCCGGTGGTATCTTTGGCATGCAGAATGCGGCGTTTACCGTGACCGCCCTCTCTGCCCAACTCGAAGGCTCCGTTTTTCATCAGGTCGAAGTCCACCCCCCACTCCAACAGCTCGCGAATGGCGTCGGGCGCTTCGGTCACAATCGTGCGCACAGCCTGCTCATCGCAGAGCCCTGCACCGGCATCCAGAGTGTCGGCAATGTGTTCCTCAAAGCTGTCGTTTTTATCAATGACTGCTGCAATGCCTCCCTGAGCCTTGGCAGAGCTGGAAACCAGGGGGTCACTTTTGCAGAGCACTGTCACGCTGCCATGCGCCGCCGCCCGTAATGCAAAGCTCAGACCCGCCACCCCACTGCCTACCACAAGAAAATCGGTGTGTATCATAAGACTACGCGGGGGATTCTACCATGTTATTCCCGCTCCGTCAATGCGCATATCCGTTCCAAAAAAAGCACCCCCGATAGGTATTTAACGGCACGTTATGCGGAATAAGCCGTTGGTCATTTACGATTTACGATTTAGAAATTTGGCGAGCCTTCGGCCCGCGAAGATGCGAAGCGTAAGCGAAGGTGGTGGGGAAAATCATACAAGGTCGTTGATTCGAAAGGGACGCGAATCATGCAAAGCTGCGTCCACGGCTTGGCCACATTGCACATCGTACATCGTACAAGGCAAACGCATTCTCTAATGCGTTTGCCTTGTGGACGCCCTTTATCTCCTTGCGCCACGCGGCATGGGAATGCCCGACCGCGCTGAGGAGAAGCGGGGTGCGCCACCACCGGATGAGGCTGCAGACGGGCCGATGCGTGTCGTGGTGGGAGCAGAGACTCCCGTCGGTTTGGGAATGCTGAATCCGCCAGTCGCCGGCATGGTAGAGATTCTTGGAGAGCTCACGCCCGGGGTAACCGGTTTCGGGATGCTTGTCCCGCCCGGTGCCGGCATGGTAGAGATGGCTGGCTTGCCTGTACCTGGTGCAATGGGGCGGGGAGCAGCCGTTCCACCCGGTGCAGGCATAGTTGAGGTAATGGGGTGACCGGTGCGCGGCACGGCAGGCTTGGGGAAATTGCCCGCACCCGGCGCAGTCGCTCTTGGAACCGGAGCTACTCTCGCTTTCCCCGGCGCAGGCATGGTGGAAAAAGCAGGACCGGGACCGCGCATGCCCGGCGAGGCAGGCCTAGGGAAACCGTTTACACCCGGGTGCTTGGGGTGAGAGACGCTCGGGCGCGGCGGCGGCATAGTGCCTCCCGGTGGTCGCATGTTGGGATGATGGCCTCGTGGGAATGCCGGTGGGGCGGGTACGCGATGAATGCCGTGCGGGTAGTGGTACGGGCCATGGTACCACCACGCCGGCGACCAATGGGGTACAAAGCACAACGCCGTGAGCGCGGCAATGGTGAAAATTGCGGTTCCGGCAGCGGTGTAACCGTACACCGGACGACCGTACGAGTAGCCGAAGATCGGGAAGCCGTTCGCATCGTAGCTGGCGTTGGTCCACGCCGCACCGGCATTCACACTGCCTGGCGCAGCATAGGAAACATAGCCCGAGTCGGGCACAACGCAGGAGCTGCAGATCACCGATACTCCGGTAAGGAGTGCTAATGTTGCATGTGGTATCTTCATGGCTTGATGTTCCTTTCCAGCTTTGTGGGGTGCGTTTTACCCCTTTAAGCATACAGACGCAATCTTTTTTTATCTTCTACAAACAAATAAAATATCTAAAAGGCCAATGCAACCGCATTGAGAAATGCGGTTGCTATGTACGACGGTGGCAGGCGAGGCCTGCCCATGTACGATGGACGATGTACGATTTACGATTTGAGAAGTTCGCGCGCCTGCGGCGCGGGGATGCGGAGCAAGTGCGGACGGGATGTGATGGAACTGTGCGCGGGGGTGGTTAGAAAGAGGCGGGGGCGCCTAGCGGCGCCTATGTACGATGTGTGATGTACGATGTACAACACGCACGACGGCCGTAAGTGCGTATGGACAGCGCGCATGCGCTGCCCGGAGGGTGAAAACTGGCGACGGCTGTAAGCCAGTTTGGCCAAAAGCGTAGCTTTTGCCCCGCAGGGGTGAGGAGTCGTGGGGCGACTCCGAAACAACCAGGGCAGAGTGATGCCGGTGAGTCAATTTAGAAAGTTCCCGCGCTTGCGCGCGAGATTTTATTGGGACACGTGTGGGACAGATGTGCTTTATACGAGGGGTGGTGGGGGAAGCTGGGCCTGCTTCAGCAAGTCAAGGATCTGTTCGCGAGGCTTATCCGGCCAGCACTTGTTGGAGATGGGACTGGCGGGGCTGGGGTGCAGGATGCTACCCAGGGTAAAGGTCGTTTCCGGGATGGCTGTGGCGGCGATTTGCAACTGCTGCAGGGCATAGGCGCCCACGCCGATGAGGCAGGTGGGACTCAGCGCTCGGATGAGGCGCACCAGATGACGCTGACAGGCGGCTTCAATCCGTGCAGCCTGCTCACGCGGGAGCTGGGTAGGGGGTATATTGGCGCCGCTTTCGCTCATCCAGATGAGCGGGCAGTAGTTGGCTACATAGGCCTGCGCGAAGAACCGATCAGCCGTGCCGTAAAGTTGCTCGAAAAGCCCCCACAGTCGTCTTCCGCTCACTTCTGAGCGTGGGCAAGAGAAGCCTTGGATGGGGCGTTTGGGGTGCGTTTTCTCGGGCTGACCTATGGCGGTGGTGATACCCATCCATAGAGTGACAGCGGGAATTTCGCCGAAGGGTACACCCGTCTGAGCCATGCCGAAAGGACCAGGGTTCATGCCGAGGTAGAGCACCTGTTTGGGAGCTGTGGCGAAGCGGCGGATATAGGCTTCGTGTCCGGCCCAAGCATAGTTGAGTGGGTTGTAGGTGAAAGCGACGGGCGGCGCAAAATGCAGGGTATCCATTTCTGCCGAGAGCTCGCGCGCGGCGGCCAAAACTTCATCAGTGCAGTCCATACGCGCATGATAGCACAAGGGAGCGGGGTTGACCAACAAAATATCGGCTTGAAAAAGGTGGGTGGATTCTGTAGAATACCGGACGTGAAGGTAATCGCCATAGCAAATCAGAAGGGGGGAGTTGGCAAGACCTCGACGGCAGTGAATTTGGCCGCGGCTTTGGCGGCGCGTGGCAAAGATGTGCTGCTCATCGATGTGGATTCTCAGGCCAACGCGTCCTCCGCCCTCGGCTTTTCTGTGGTAGGAGAGCAGAGCCTCTATCAAGCGCTTATCGGCAATTGCAGGTTAGAGGATCTGATCATCTCAGCCAATCGTCGTCACCTTTCGCTGGTGCCTTCTCACATGGATCTTTCGGGTGTGGAGGTGGAGCTTACACAGGGCGGGGAGCATACCAGCTGCATGCAGCGTGCATTGGCAGGGCTGCGAGAGAATTCGGCGTTCGACTACGTATTTTTGGACACACCACCCTCGCTGGGGGTGCTGATGACGGCGTCGCTATGCGCGAGCGATGAGGTGCTCACGCCCATGCAGTGCGAGTTTTTGAGCTTGGAAGGTCTCTCAAAGATTCTCTTCGTGATTGAACAGATACGCGACAGCGGTATTCAACCCAGCATCATTCACGAGGGCATCCTCATGACCATGTACAACAACACCAACTTGGCCAATCAGGTGATAGATCAGGTGCAGGAGAACCTGCCGGACAAGATTTACGAAACCGTGATACCGCGTTCGGTGCGGGTGGCGGAGGCCCCAAGTTTTGGACGCACTGTGCTGGAGCACGACCCGGAGGGTACGGCTGCCTGGGCCTACAAAAATGCGGCGAAGGAGTTCTTGCGCCGCCACCGCTGATGTTGCGCTGGATTTACCCGAGCCTGTGTGAGCTGTGCCACGAGCCGTGTGAGCGGGAACTTTGCGAAGACTGCATTGCCCAACTTCCCGCCGTCCCGTTACCTATTTGCTTGTACTGTGGGTCTCCTGTGGCCGGCGAGCAGCATGATCCCATGCGCTGTGCGCAGTGTGGCGCAGCTCCACGTTATTATGACTTCGCCCGCAGTGCGTACATGACAGATGATGCTACGCGTCACTTAGTGCATGCCATCAAGTACCATCATGCCAACTACTTGGCGGGTATCATGGGCGAGCTACTCAACCGGCTGTGGGAGGATACGCCTCAGCTCATGCAGCCGGGGCAGTATTGCATCGTGCCCGTTCCGGCTACGCGGGCTCATCTCTTTGCTAGGGGCTATAATCAGGCGGAGGAGATAGCCCGTGCGTTGGCTCGGCTGCGAGGTTTGCCGGTGTGTTGCGCCCTCAAACGCATCCCCACCGGGACTGAGAGCCAGACTCGCCTCTCTGCCGGAGAACGCCGCCGCAACGCTATGCGAGCCTACACGGCACAGCCGACCTACGCAAGCGGTCGCCGCAAATTGCCGGGGGTGGATGTGGTGCTGGTGGATGATGTGTACACCACCGGCAGCACGGCCCATGCCTGCGCCAAGCAATTGCGCAAACTTCCCGGTGTGAAACGCGTCGGAGTGCTCACCCTTCTGCGTGCGCGTGGACGGAGAGATGATGCAGGACGACCGCATTAGCGTTCCCGCTACTCCGCTGCGCATTATAAATCGTACAGGCACCGCTAGGCGCCATTGCCTTCTACCCCAAAGCGACAACAAGGCTGACGGCGGCTATCAGAACCGCAAGGATTGTGCTCCAAAGAATGACTTTATCTCGTCGTTCCCGGCGCTTGGATTCATCTACTTTACAACACAATTCCTCTCGAATGTTTTCGTATGCGAGCACATACTCATAACATGCTTGCACATGGGGTTCGCATTGCTTAAAAAACTCTGCACGCTTTTCCCATCTGGAGGGGTTGGAGCGACTTTTCTCAATGCCCTCAATGAACCGACGCGCCAACACCAGTCTCTTTTTCATTTCCCAGTATGACTCGCCCGTCATCTCGGCAAAAAAATGCAAGTGGTTGCCCAGTCCCCTGCGGATATTGAGAACCCTTGAATACAAAATCAGGAGGAGAAAGCTTTGCGCATCGTAATAGGCACGGTGACAATGGGAAATTGCCTTCTCTCTCTCTCGTGCTTTTTCACCATCCTCCTCAACTATTAAATGCCTCAACGCATGATATCCGGCATACCTCATCTCGTTCACAGCCGGAACCGGGACTTTTTTAGTGCACACCTCAACCCTGCGAATTGCCTCCTCCGCCTCATGGTAAGCTTCCTCAAGATCACGAACCCCGCTCATATTAGCCCTCCCCCAATTCTACGGACAAGACCTCTTCGAGCAGCTCATCATAACCTTCCTGTGTCTCCATTCCTCCTCCCTGCAATGTCACATTTCCCCTGCTCAACAAAGAGCAGCAATCAGCATAGGACTGCTCATCAAGCTGCTCTATTTCTCCCCTCGTTTCCATGCCTCCATTCTCCAGCATTCCCTCCCTTTGTCAACAAAAAAATCGTCCATCGAAAATCAAAAATTTTCTCTTCTTTTTTCTAACCATCTCCGTGCACGGCTTTCAAAATTCCGCTCCGCACCAACTCCGCAAAAATCGCGCGCAGGCACAGAAATTTCTCAATCGTTTATCGTAAATGAATATGCGTTTTCCATGAGGAAGGGCGTTTAATGCATCCTGCCGCGAGGGTGGAAGTTTTTGTGGAGGGAAACGAGTCGTTTTTGCTCCACATGGGTGTAGATTTGGGTGGTGGCTAAATCAGCGTGACCGAGCATGTCCTGGATGACTCGCAGATCGGCCCCATTCTCCAGCAGGTGCGTGGCGAAGGAGTGGCGAAGGATGTGAGGGAACACGTTTTCATCCAACCCGGCGGCAGCGGCGCGCGTCTTGATGATTTGGCGAATGCGCTCGCGGGTGAGTTTGCCCCCACGGCGGGAGAGGAAAACCACGTTCGGGTCGCGTTTGCCCGCTGCCAGCAGCAGGGCGCGCGCGTGTTCACGGTAATAGCGCACTGCCCGTGCCGCTTCCCCGCCCAGCGGTACATAGCGCGTTTTGTCCCCCTTGCCGGTGATGCGTACGAACCCCTCGTCCCAGTCCACTTGCTCCGGCCGCAGGGAGACGAGCTCACTCACGCGCAGACCACTGCCGTAAAGCATTTCCAAGATTGCGCGGTCGCGAGCGCCAAATGGTAAATCATGTAGGTCAATGCTTTCCAAAAGCAGGCGCACATCTTCTTCAGAAAGCGTCTGCGGAATTTGCATACCCATGCGGCCGCTTTGCACGAGCGCAGCCGGGTTGGTTGGCAAGATGTGTTGTGCCGCTAGATAGCGGAAAAAGATGCGCACGTGGACCATCATAATACGCGCGCTGGATGCTGCCAATCCCTCTGCAAGCAGGTCATGGTGGTACTCAACGAGCGTGGCGTCCTGCACCTCATCCGGTGGGATAGAGCGTTGCTGCAGGTAGTGGCGCAGGTGAGTGAGACTCTGGCGTACGGAGCTGCGGTAGTGTGAACTCAACCCGCGCTCTGCTGCCAAGTAGAGCAAAAATTGCTCGATGGTGGCGCCAAGTTCTTGCAGACTCAGGCTCATCACTTTGCGATATTTAGGCGGTCATCAGAGCTTCGCGGTTCACGAAGAAAACGGCTGCCATCAAGCAGAGAAAAGCCCACAGGTAATCCCATTTCCACTGTTCGCCCATGTAGAGAATCATGAAGGGAACGAAGACGCTCAGTGTAATCACCTCCTGCATAATTTTGAGCTGGGCGAGCGTCAACCCCGCTGAGCGGCCGATGTGGTTGGCCGGGATCATCAAGCAGTATTCGAAAAAAGCGAGTCCCCAACTCACCAGAATGAGCTTCCACATACCCTGCGATACGCTTTCCCCAGGCTTGCGCAGGAACCCGTACCACGCAAACGTCATGACGGTATTGCTCAGGATGAGCAGCACAGCGGTAGCTATTAGCCGGCACATGTTGGTTACCGTTTGGAACTTCTGCCTTCACAGTCACGCTGCAGCGCCTGCCAGAGCGAATCAATGCCGGCAGAAACAGCTTCCTTCGAGGCAGCCAAATCCACGCCGGGTTGACTGTGGGCGAAAAGGTAGAACTTAATCTTCGGCTCGGTGCCGCTGGGGCGCACCGCAAAACTGCGGCCATCCGCCAAGTCAATGAACAGTAAATTTTCTGCCGGCACAGGGTCCCCTTCGGCATCCTTCATCGTGCCGTGCGAGAAATCACGCACGGCAACTACGGGCGAGCCGTCCATTTGTGTGGGCGGGGCAGAGATGAAGCTGTGCGTCAGCGCGGCAATCTGCGCTGCGCCGTCCGCTCCCTCCATCACCAAGCTTTTTCCTACTTCCTGGTAGTAGCCGAATTGGGTGTAGAGCGAATTGAGGCACTCCAACAGACTGGTGTGGCGAGATGCGAGGTAGGCGTTAAGCTCGGCCAGACAGAGCGCGGCGGCATTGGCGTCTTTGTCGCGCACAAAGTCCTGCGCCAAGTAGCCGTAACTCTCCTCTCCGCCAAAAACGAAGTACTTGCTATGTTGCAAGCGCAGGGATCGTGTCGTCGCTTCATCCATGCGACGGTAGTCGGCGCGCAGATCCTCGGGGATAGCGTGCTCATATTTGCCGAGTTTGGCGGCAATATACTTGAAGCCGGTGAGAACATTGACAGTTTGGATGCCGTGGGCGGCGGCGATGGCGTCTTGCAGCGGGCTGGTTACATAGGTTTTGACCATCACAGCATGCTGCTCATTCTGCGGGGTCACAATTCCGAGCTCCCGCATGCTCATGCAGCGGTACCAGGCCAGCAGGCAGCCCGTCTGGTTGCCGGTGAGCAGTTGCATCTTGCCCGTGCTTTTGTCACGCACGGCAATTCCCATGCGGTCGCTGTCCGGGTCGGTAGCAATGACGAGGTCGGCCTTCTCCGCATCCGCCTGGGCGATAGCCATATCCAAAGCAGGAGCATTTTCAGGGTTAGGGCTCTCTACGGTGGGGAAACGTCCATCCTGCACATCCTGCGCGGCCACTGTACTCACTTGGCAGCCCAGCTCGCGCAGCAGGGGGACAATGCAGCGCTTGCCGGTGCCGTGCAAATTGGTGTACACCACTTTCGCCGCCCCTGCCTGTGCGAACACTTCCGGGCGCAGGATGATTCCCTTGAGCCGTTCCATGAAGCGCGCATCCATTTCGGCTCCCAGCGTACGCAGCGAGCCGCGTTCAGATTCGGGCAGGGGGGCATAGGCGTCGCTCGTCAGCGCATTCACCTCTTCAATCACGCCGGTATCGTGGGGCGGCACCAGTTGCGCACCATCGTTGAAGTAGGCCTTAAATCCGTTGTCATGCGCCGGGTTGTGGGAGGCCGTGATGACCACACCGGTATCGGCGTTCAGCTCGCGGATGGCGAAGGAAACCTCCGGTGTGGAGCAGGGACCATCGAACAGCGCGCAATCGCAACCCAAGTCCATTGCTATTTTTGCGCACAGCTCAGCAAAGTCGCGCGAGAAGTGGCGCGTATCGTGCCCTACTACAATGAGCGGTTTGCGGGAACCGACAAATTGACGGACGTAGGTGATGAGCCCGCGCATGGCGCGCCCCACGTTGTAAAAATTCATGCATGCCGTACCAACGCAGGGATGCTCCGGTCTCCCGTTCACTCCGCCTTGGCCTTGCTCGGCGGCGGTGACAGTAGCGCCGATGGTACGACCGCGCAGTCCCCCCGTACCGAAGGCAAGGGTCTTGTAAAACCGGTTGTTGAGCTCTGCCCAATTTTGTTGCTCAGTGAGCTCGCTCACTGCAGCCGTCGCTACAGGATCCGTTGTGCCCTTTAGCAGTAGCTGGATATTTTTCAGCGTTGCCTCCTGCAGTTTTCCCGCTGCTACCGCCCGCTCCAATGCTTGCAATTCTTGCTCGCTCATCATAGCGCCGTCATTCTAGCATATGCAGAAAAATTAGCCAACTTTTTTTCTCAGGCCTCTAGGGCAACCGCATTTTGCTTGACAGGAGCATAGGGTCGCGTGTAAGGTGAATCCATGAAAGTGTGGATAACAGGGATTTTTTGTGTGGCAGCAGCGTTTGTGGCATCCCCTGCGATTGCAACGACTGCGGCAGAAAAATTGAATCCAGCACCCGAGGCCGACGTAGAGATGAAGAGGAACTACCGCGACACTTGGCGATGGTTGGAATTAATGAACGGCGAGGTAGAGAATGATGCGGCCTATTATTTTTTCGTGCGCACCGGCACAGATCGCCCGGAGGATTTGCAGGAGCTGAGCGAAGTGTTTCATGTGATGAACGGAGTGTATAAAGGCATGCGGAAAGAAGGTGTGGAGATGCTGTTTGTGGGGCGAGGAAGCAAGGAAATGCTTGAAACACGCTTGAAGAGGGCAAAGGCAAATTTCCCGGCATGCCACGACGATTCGAAGGGGGTTGGTGCGATGCCGGGGTACCGATCGCGTCCACGCAAAGGTATTACCGTGGTGGATGCCGATGGCAATGTTGTTGCGGAAACTAAGAATTTGAACCTGCTGCCAAACTGGCGTTTCATCATCGAGAAGTGGGTAGCCATGAAAAATGTTAGAAATGACCCCAGGAAAGTGAAGAGCCTGCTTGCGGAGCCTTTGCCGGGGCAGGAAAAGGCCTCTGATGTGAGTTTCGGGGATGTCAGCAGCGATTGTGGAAACGACACTGTGCCCGAGGATGAGCAGCAACAGCTTGATACAAACGGCAGCAATTTTGCTGATTTTTTGCGAAAACTGGACGACAAGCAGGCGCTACTCGTCAACCCTGCCGCGCGCTATTTTGTGGCCGTGTTTTTTGATCTTGAACTTGTGGAGGGAAATACGGTAGAAACGAGTTCGTCTTTGCAAGATATTCGAGAAAACGAAATAAAAAAGCTGCGCGAAATAGCCAAAACGCATTTTCGTCCCGATGTGCAACTCTTTTATGTGACGTACAAAAAGAAGAGCGTCGACGAGTTTCGTGCTGCGGTGAACGCTAATGCGCCGGTATATAGCTGTGAGGAGCATCCAGAATTGCGCAAGCACCCATCAATCGTGGCTGCTTGTTCGCATGATATAAACGACTTGCCTTCCGTTTCCGTTACGCGCGCGCTGGATTTAAGGATTCTTGCGGAGGGACGCAAGCCTGTAGCTGACGATTTGGAGACGTTGCTCACAGCCGAGGAAGCCAAGCAAGGGATCGAGAGAGAACAGGAGCCAGATCGCCACTGAGCCAGACCATTTACGATTTACGATTTACGATTTGGAAATTTGGCGAGCCTCCGGCTCACGGAACTGCGGAGCGTAAGCGGAGGTGGTGAATGGAGTATGACTGGTGGTTGGTTCGAAAGGTCTGCGAATTTTGCAGAGCCAGGTTCACGGCTTGGCCAAATCGGTGAGCGTTTTTTGGAAAAAACCGCTCGTTTATTTACGATTTAAATCATTTACGATTTACAACACGCACGACGGTCCCGATGAGGGCGCACGCGTTAACGGGCGGTAAGTGAGTATGGACAGCACGCATGCGCTGCCCCGCAGGGGCAAGTAGGCAATGGGGTGCCTACGAGTCAACTCGAGAAGTTCGTGCGCGTTGAGTGGAGGAGCGGAGGCAGACAAAGACTGCCTCCGTCGTACATCACACATCGTACATAGGCGACGTCCCGCCGCCACCGCCCCTTTCTAACCACGTCCGCGCACGATTTTACGACATCTCGCTCGCATTTGCTCTGCATCCCCGCGCCGCAGGCGCGCGAACTCCCAAATCGTAAATCGTAAATCGTAAATAACCAACAGCTTATGCTGCATGATGTGCCGTTGACTACCTATTTGGATCGCTTTTTCTTGGGACGGATGTGGTCGATGTGAGACTTTCCTGTTTTTTCCTGTTAATTTCTTTTCTTTCAAATTTGAAATGTTGGGGGGAGAATGAGGATTTCAACAACCATAGAAAGGAATACAAAATATGAATGGAAATTTCATTTGCTTTATTGGTGGAATAGCGGTGTGTGCGGCATTGTGTGCGCTGGGATGTTGCCCGAAGGGGCGTGAATGGCGCGAAAAAGCCATGGAAAAGGGCCGCGAGGCAAAGCGCAAAGCCCAAGAGGCCTGGGGCAAGATGAAAAGCGAAGCCAAGGAGAGAATGGAGTCATCCGTTCCCCACACCGATGTTCAGTAATGACAATTCCTCCCCCCGTGTGCAGCGCATCGGCCGCAGCGCTGCGCGCGGGTGGGCAACAGCGGTCTGTTCGCTTTGTCTGGTGAGCTGCAGTACGGGATGGTGGCCCTGGCTGCAAGAGGAAGAGCTTGATCAAGTGGAGTTCATACAGCCTGAGCCGGTCGTTCTTCCACCGCGTGCGATTCATTGCCGCAAAGCCGCGCGAAATGGCGAACTGCCTGCAGATGAGGAAAGCATACCGCAGGATTATGTGGATTTTCGCAACAGCGGAGGTTATCGCACCTCGCTGCGCACCTGGCAGGATGCCGAGCGGCTGCGCAACAGTGGTCAACGTTGCGTCGTCATTGAGCTCTCCAACCAGCGTGGGCAGTACTTTGTGGACGGGCAGTTAGCCATGGATTTTCCGGTGTGTACCGGTACACCGTCTCATCCCACGCCTACCGGTGCATTTCGTATCTCCGAAAAGGACCGTGACCACCGTTCCAACCTCTACCACTGTGCCATGCCTCTCTTCATGCGCCTCACAAATGATGGCATTGGCTTGCATGTGGGGGACGTTTTCCGTGTGCCTGCTTCACACGGTTGCATCCGTCTCACCCGAGAGGCCTGTGCCACCCTCTTCCATGACCTCCCCCACGGCACAGAGGTGCTTATCCGACCATAAAAACGGCGCGGCTGCTGAGCCGCGCCTGTCCGCCCGCATATTTCCTTACCCCCTCCCTCCGTTAGCGATCAATGGCGATAAAGGGAACCTCATTGGTTACATAGTCCCGCCATTCACCGGTCCCGCTATACGTGTCATAACCGAGGTACTGATCCCTGTCCCACACTTGGAAACACAAACCCAATCGAGCCATTCCCGACTGAAAGTTCACTTCGGCGCGTACGACGCAACCCTGCCGCGAGGTAATAACCGCTTGGTTGACCTGGATTAGATTGACACCTGTTTGACCAGTGTTGGCCGCGATAATGTCCGTCGGGACAGTGCAACCCATCAGATGGATCATTGCGTCGGGTATACCATTGCTTGATTGGAAAGTGACGTAGAGATACCCTTTGCCCGAACTTCCCCCCGCTACATAGTAAGCAATGTGGGAGGGAGTCGTAGTCGCAGCGCCAGTGACACCCCCCTCAACAATGGTGCCGCCGTCCGAATCGCCAATCACCTCGGCGTTATCCGCAACCACATTGTCGAAGTCACTATTGGTTGTACCGCCTCCTATGTCCTTTGTCATCATGTCACGGAACCCTTGTTGGAGCGAAACTTTTTTATCACCCACGTAGCCGCCGTTTCCATAGACATCGCAGGATGGGGAACCAATGAAGCGGAAAGCCTTGGATCCATTCTCAAACTGTTGGATAGAAACGTAATAATCCTGACCTTCGCCACCACCGCCACAAGAAGAGATGAGAGCCGCAGCCATGGCTGCTACGGGAAAAGCGATTTTGCTGATTGGTTTCATGGGGAGTCCGTTTTGAAGTAATACCTCGGCAAGATAATTACCCGAAGCGTCATCATACTACCCGACACCGACCCCGAGAGTCAAGAAAAAAGTGAGAATTTTTCAAAACAAAGAGATTTTTTTCATTGTTTGCCTAAATTTCCGGGAATACGCGTGATCAACCGCCCTGAATGAGCCTTCGCTTTTTCCGCCTTTATTGAAGCGCGTTTTCCCCAGCGCGGGATCAAATTATTTGCAGGACAATTTCATCGGCTAAGAGAAAGCCGCGGGGGGAGAGTATGAGGCGGCCACCGGAAAGAGTGCAGAGGCCTTCGTCCGCCAGAGAGCGTATGACATCGTGACGAGCGGGCGGGACGAGGGAAAGTGCAATGCCCTCATCTGTGCGCAGGCCGAGAGCGATGAGTTCGGTACGACGTTGCTCGGGGGAGAGTTGTTCGACGGAGCCGGGCGGGAGCTGCCCTTGCGCGAGAGAAGCGATGTAGCGTGTTGTGTCGTGGGCGTTCTCATAGCGGACGCCGCACACCGTACCGCAGGCGCCGGGGCCGAGGCCGGTGTAATCCTCGCCTCGCCAGCAGGAGAGATTGTGCAGAGAGCGCTCGCGGTCATTTATGGCATAGTTGGAGATCTCGTAATGACGGTAGCCGGCAGAGGTGAGCAGCTCGTGTGCCAGGGAGTACGAGCGCACTTCTTCCTCTTCAGTCGGGGGGACGGTAATGGAGGCGGCGAAGGGGGTACCGGGTTCGATGGTGAGGCTGTAGGTAGAGACGTGATCCGGCTGCAGCGCGACGGTTTGTTCCAGAGTTTGGCGCCAGTCATGCAGGCTCAGCCCGGGCAGACAGAACATGAGATCAATATTCACTCGCATGCCTCCTTCCTCCCGCAGCATGTTCACACTCGCAGCAATGTCCTCCGGTTTGTGTTCTCGTCCGAGGGTTTTGAGGATAAGAGGATTAAAACTCTGCGCGCCCAGCGAGACACGCGTGATACCCAGCGCGTGCCACTGCCGGACTTTGGTGCGAGTGAACGTGGCGGGGTTCGCCTCAAAGCTCCATTCTTCCAAGTGGTCGAGGTCCAAGTGGCTGCGCAGGCCATCAACGAGGAGTCGGAGGTGCGTAGGAGAGAGCATGCTGGGCGTGCCTCCGCCGAAGTAGAGAGTACGCGGCGCGGCTCCCTTCGGCAAGCGCAATTTTGCCTCCGCCACCACGGCCTCCACGAAGCCTCTCATGTTTGTTGCGCCGGGTGTGTGTTTGAAAAAGGCGCAATACGGACACACCCTGTGGCAGAAGGGGATGTGGATGTAGATGTGCTCTGCTGCCTGCATGGTTGGGAGGTGCGCTGCAGCCGGGCAGACTACTGTGTGATGATTTCGCCGTCCTCCGGAACAATCACGTTCCGCAGATTCAATGCGCGGATGTCAGCTCGGGTTACGGTAAGGTGGCTCACCGTGTCCATGTGGCTGGCGATGATGAGAGCGTCCTTGGCGTATTCGGCTAGGGCGGAGACATCCTCTGTGCCCATGATGAGTTTTTCGCCGGAGGTCACACTGGCAGCGCAGGCGTTGACGACAACCACGGCGGGATGGAAAGAATCCAGCGCCGTTTGGACTTCCGGGCACCAGATGGTATCACCGGCAATGTAGAGGGTCTTCTCCCCCGGGGCAGAAAAAACGATTCCCATGGCATCGTAAGGCATACCGATGCTCTCGCAGATGGGCTTGATGATTTCTCTGCGACCGTGCTGGCCGCCGGTTTTGAAGAGCGTAGAGCCCTTGAAGGGAGTGCCGCCCTTGTCGAGGATTCGCACATCCGTGAACTTGAATTTTTGGATGAGAGCGCGGTCGTTTTCACTCTGCACGAAGAAGGGAAGGTCTTTTTGGAGAGCGCCGAGGGCGAGCTCATCGATGTGATCCGGGTGCCAGTGCGTCAGAATCACCGCGTCCACATCGACAATTTCCTCGATGCTGATGGGGAGATCGCAGCGAGGCTGGCGGATGTGAGGGTTGACGGCAGAATCGAAGCCGGGCATGGCTTCTTTGGGCAACAACCACGGATCAATTAAATACCGTGTGCCGTTGAAGGTGACAATGAGCGTAGCGTTCCGGATTTGGTGAATTTTCATGACGGTGTGCGATATGGAGACGGCGGAAGACGCCGCATTTGTTGAAAAAACAGGGCGAGTGACATGGCCGCCACTCGCCCCGAGAATAAGGGATATGGTTCTTTACAGATCTGCAGCAGCGGGCTTGTCAAGGAAGAACTTGGCGTCCGGGTGCTTCTGCAGGAAAGAGGCCGCGACATCCGCCGTGACGGGACCTTGGATGGCCTTTTTCACGATGGAGGCCTTTTTCTCGCCCCAAGCCATCAGACGCACCTTTTTGGCGCCCATGATGGTGGCTACACCCATTGTGATGGCAGTCTTGGGCACATTGTCGAAGCCGCCGAATGCAGGCGCAGCATCGGTCTTGGTAAGGTCATCAAGGGTGACCTGGCGGGTGATGGTGGTGTCATCAGAGCCGGGTTCATTGAAGCCGATGTGTCCGGTGCGACCAATGCCGAGAATCTGCAAGTCGAGCCCGCCGCAGGCTTTGATCTTAGCCTCGTAAGCAGCGCAGTGGGCGGGAATTTCTTCCGGAGCCAGTGTACCGCAGGGCAGGTTCACGTTCTCGGGCTTGATGTCAATGTGGTCGAACAGGTTGTGGTGCATGAAGTACCAGTACGACTCCTTATGCTCGTGGGGCAGCCCTGTGTACTCATCAAGGTTGAAAGTGGTCACATTGGCGAAGGAGAGACCCTCTTCCTTGTGCAGACGAATCAGCTCTGCGTAGAAGGGAAGGGGAGTAGCCCCGGTTGCCAGACCCAGCACCACGCCCTTGCCCTCTGCCTGGCGAGAGCGGATAAGCTCGGCAACTTCCGCCGCAAGTTTCTTGGCGGCGTCCTGAGGAGTATTGAAAACTTCGTATGTCATAGCGGAGACATTCTATACCATTGATGAGTAAAATCAACACCAAAATAAGCCATGGCAAACGCATTGGAAATGCGTTTGCTATGTACGATTTACGATTTACGATGTACGATTTATTGATAATGTGCGCGTTGCGCATGTTTTTTTCGGATCATTAATGGAGGCTGAGATCCCTCTGGATCCATCATCATGATGACCGCCAGGGCAAACTCATTAGAAAATGCGTTTGCCGTGGCTGTCGCGATATTTCGCTTGCATTCCCCTCGTCTCTCATGTACAATGCGCCCGTTCGAGCACGGGTAGCTCAGTGGTAGAGCGGCTGCTTTACACGCAGTTGGTCAGGGGTTCGAATCCCTTCCCGTGTAGCGCCGAAATGTTCAGCAATCTGCCGATATTGCAAGAGAGCTAGGCATTGTCCCTCAAGCATTTCAGAAAATAAAGAGAAAGTAGAGTACCCGGCTCCACCTACCTCCTAAAAATTTCTCACACCCTCGGCGTCTCCATGAACTGGCTCCTCGGCGACGGAGACATAAACCACCCGGCTTATCTCTCCGAAGACAACTCCCCAGCCTCCACCACCAACATCTCCAAAGAAGACATCGCCGCCATCAAAAAAGCCCTCAAACACGTCTCCGACGCAAACGCCATCCTCTCCACCCTCATTTCAAAATAACCGTCCGCGAACATTTATATGAAAAACAAACTCCTTTACATAGGCTGCTTCATTTTAGGTGTCCTCGTCGGTTACTTCTTACTTCCTTATCTCCCCTCTCTCGTAGAAGACCTACGCAACCTTCCGACTTTCGTCGTCGTTTACTGGATATTCTGGGGATTATTGTTCCTTTTATTTATCTCAACCGGCTTGCAAAAAAACGGGAACGTTACAGACGAGAATACCCCACCTATCCCGCTTATTCTACTCAAACTGGAATCAGCGTGGAACAAATCTCTCAGAAGTACCTCCCTCCTCCTCCTATCCGCTTGCGTTTACGGCTTATTCTACGAAAGTCATTTCCTTAGTGAAAAGGGCATCGCCTTCCCAGTCCTCTCGCTTGCTGTATCCGCTCTTTTTACCCTCGCTTCATCATCTTTCTTGCCGCTCGTTGAATTCTTTGTCCTTTCGTGGGAGGGGCAAAACAAAAACTCATATCATTACTTCCTTTACAGAATCGCCAAGCGCGTAAGCTCCTATTGGCATTCCGTTCCCTTTTTCTTCTGCATCATTCAGCTTATGTCCGCCTCCTACATCCTCCTCTCCCTCTACCACCACTCCTAACCATCTGTACTAAAAGCCATGAAATTCCTCCTCTACATCCTCTCCGCCATCCTCACCGGCTTCATCTTCTTCCTCCTTTTTGGACTTCTCCACCTCATCGGCATAAAAATAAACCCCGACACCGCCGCCAAAATAATCTTTGTCGCCATGCTCGTCGGCTCCCCCCTCCTCTACAACTACCTCAACAAAACACCCAAAACCGGCAACATTGACGAACAGTGGGAACAAGCCCAGCAAGCCGAGCAAAAATACCGCAACCGCCCCCACAAAAACACCCCTCCCGACGCATAATCCCCTCCCCCGCCCTTTACAACATTCTTACGACTCGCCCCAACACGCTAATCTTCAATCTCTCCATTCCCTTTCTATGTATGAAATTTGGCATAAAAAGAGCTAATTGGGATTGACCTTGCGGGAAGGTGTGATATAGTGGGTGCAGGTATGCATAGCGACTTGGATAAATTGGTGAAGGCCGGGCGGATACCCGTTGATTTTGCGAACAAATTGGATAAAGTGGCTCCCGGGCGTTACGTGATGCACAGCGAGTGGGGCGTTGGTAAGGTAGAGATTTGGTCCCTCGCCAAGCAAGTGGTCAAGGTCAACTTTGAAAAGCGCCCTGGCTACGTGTTGGGACTTAAGCTTGCCTACAACCAGCTTACACCTCTCCCGGATGGGCATTTCCTCATTGGTTGCTACGATGATCCGGAAGGCCTCCGCAAACAGGCGGAGAGCAAGGAGGGAATTCTGCCCTTCATTACCAACGTGCTTGAACACAACTTTTCTCTGCGCGAGGGCATCGATGAAGTGCTGCCCATGCAGCCCGAGGATCTGGAGCATTTCCTTTCCGGTCGCATTATACCGACCGACCAGTGGAAGCAGTGGTGGGAAAAGGCGCGTGTAGCTATGCGGCAATCTCCCAAGTTCCGCTTGCCCACCAAGCGAGGAGAGGCAATCTGCCTGCGCCGTGCCGAGAGTGCGGCAGAGGCGTTGCTCTCTGACTACGCTGACGCCGGATCACTGGAAAGCTGCGTGCGCATACTGGACCAGGCGCATTTGGATGAAGTACTGCACGGGGAGATTGACTCAGCCGCCAAGTTGATGGCAGCCATGGAGAAGGACATTGAGCGCGATCATATGGAGCCGCAGCATGTGCTTTCCCTTATCATCATCCGCGATGAAATCCCTGTCAAGGTAAGCAACAAGGAGGCTGATCGCAACGCTCTTTCCGAGGTGTTGCAGGCTGCAGGTATCACAAAACTTACCTCGCTTGCGGAGCGCCTTGGTTCCATCTCTGCGGAGGAGCTGGTGAGTTACATCGGCGAACTTTCTCCCGCTCGTCAACAGCTCGTCTATGCAGCTGTGCGCGAAGCGTATCCGGACACATGGCAGGATTACATGACCCATCTTTTCCTGCAAGGTGGTCAGCGCGTCACTTCGCATGCGGCGGCCTTTATCATAGATCGTGGCAACAAGGAGAAGCTTTTTGCGGAGGTGTTCTCCGGCATTTCTCGCCAAACGCTGCAGCCCAGCGTACTCGTCTGGATTTGCAAGGAGCGCCACGGCGTTGCCGGGGAGATTGTGGAGAAGGCCAAGATGGCTCTCGGTTCGGCTATCATCAGTGCGATTGAGCGCGATTCTGCGGACGGAGCGCCCAACCGAGCGCTGCGCCTGCGCAATATGCTGCTGGAGGATCGTGATTTGGCGCCGGATTTGGTAACTGGGCTTACCGAACCGGAGGCTCGCCCCTTTGCCAAAGCAATCTATGATTCTTCTGTGCTGCCGGATTTGGACAGGAATTTCCTGCTGGCAAATATGATGAAGGTGCACCCGGGACTGCAGGAAATTGCGCTTGCCCGAAGCGCTCCCAAGGCGAAGCAGACGCTCTATGTGTCTCTGCGCTCCTTTGCGGCTCGTAAGGCGGAGTATGAGGAGATCATCAATGTGAAGATCCCCAAGAACAAGCACGATCTGGAGATTACCCGCGCTGAGGGTGATTTGCGAGAAAACGGCGGTTACCAGGATGCCAAAGCTACACGCCAAGTGCTCGTGAGGCGCTCTGAGGAGCTTTCCCGCCTGCTTGCACAGGCTCAGCCTACCGACTTCAGCAATGCTAATTGTGATGCCGTGAGCATGGGCACCAGCGTTACCTTTGTCACTGAGGATGGCCAAGAGGTGGTGTACACTGTGTTGGGGGCATGGGACTCCGTGCCGGAGCAACGTGTGGTGGCGTACAGCTCGAAACTGGGGGCCAAGCTCATCGGGCATAAGGTTGGCGATTCTGTGCGCTTGCCTCTCGAAATCGGCGGTGACCAAGTGAAGATGACTGTGCGCAGCATAGAACCCGCCCCGCGCAGCCTCATCTTCCCCGATGAACAGGCTGAATAACCTGCGTCCATGCCCACGCTCCGAGACATCATGTGCGCGGGCTTGAAGCGCCTGCAAGAGCAGGGCATAGAAAGCGTTGCTTTGGATGCCGAGGCGCGTGATATTTTGCGCAACTGGAGTGCGCAACCTGCCTCCACAGTTGCAGCTCCCCGTGCGTCAGGCTCTGAGCTGGACACGCCCGAGCAGAAGATTGACTACCTCCGCCGTCGGGCGCTCAACTGGTCTGCCGCCCGACGCTTGGGAACACTGCGCGAAAAGATGGTTTTTTCCGTGGGGGATGTGCATGCGCGACTTGTGTTGGTCGGGGAAGCTCCGGGCTACGATGAAGAGCGCCTCGGCGAGCCTTTCGTGGGTAAAGCCGGACAAAAACTCAACGAAATCCTCCGCGCCATGGGATTGCGACGTGAACAAATTTACATCACCAACATCTGCAAGTTTCGCCCCTCAATGGGTGACAACCAGGGTACAGCTAACCGCGCCCCTACGCCGGAGGAGATAGCTGCCTGTCTGCCGATTGTTCGGGCAGAACTGCGTGCGATTCATCCTGCCTGCGTGGTGTGTCTCGGCGCCACGGCCGCTCATGGCCTTCTCGGAGGGGAAGGGAGCGTGGGCTCTCTACGCGGCGTTTGGCACTACCTTGCAGACAATCTTCCCGTGCGCGTGACCTACCACCCGAGCTACCTGCTGCGCAATGAATCTCTTTCCGCGCGCCGCTCTGTGTGGGAGGATATGCTCGCCGTCATGGAAATGCTCGAACTCCCCATCTCCGAGAAACAGCGCGGCTATTTCTCCCCCCGTTAGACGCTTGCCTCAGTGGGGGAGTGAGGAGATCGTGCGGGGCTTTCATGATTCACTCTCCGCCTCCCGCTCCTTTGTAACTACGTCCGATCACGGCTTTGGGACATCCCTCCGCATTTGCTTTGCAGTTGCCGCAGCTTCGCTGCGCATTATTTGCAAATCGTAAATCGTAAATGAATAGGGTTTAAAGCCTGTTGCGGCGTGCGCGTAATCCCACGTATATCGGCAAGCCAAAGACGAGAAGGAGGAGCAGGGGGGTGAAGACGTACAGAAAAAGGCGCAGGTAGAGCTTGCAGGTGGAGTCTCCACGGTCGGCGCCAACGCGCCACCATTGGTAACAGCGCGTGGGGTCCCAGGTCACGCAGCCCCCGGGGATGAGGTGCAGCAAGCCGCGCCGCGCCATGGCTTGCGGCATGCCACGGTCGGAGGCCGTCACGTACCATGAGTCAGCAATATCCTGCTCGCCAACTTCCTCGTAGTAGAGTGCAAGGTGCATAGCCGCCTGTGCAGTGGAGGCATTCTCGAGCATGAAGAGACCGCGCTCGACATCTTGGGTTACGCCCGATTCGCCGCGCAGCATGCGCCCCCCCAGCCGTTCCATGGCTTCCTTTTGCTTCATGCTGGCAGCTTGGCGGAGCAGGGGCAGCGCCTCCGCCTTTTTCCCCGCCTGCTCCAGGCGGTCAGATTTCAGGTAAATGGCGTCGGGAATGTTGCCCGCTACTGCACGATCTAGGTATGCTTCGCCGATGGTGGTGTCCTGCGGCACATCGCGTCCGTACAAGTAGGCGCATGCTACCACGTACGCCATGAGCGCGTCTTTGTGTTCATCGGCCAGGCGACGGGCATAGGAGATGGCTTTGGCGGGGTCGCGCGGGGTGCCAATGCCCTTGTAAAACGTTTTGAAGAGTTGCGCCTGCGCCCAAGCGGAGCCGAGGTGAGCCGCCTGCTGCAGGTGAGCGATACCTTGCTCGGCATTTTTTGCCGTGCCGATGCCGTTTTGCTCCATGAACCCGATCCAGTAGAGAGCCTGGACGTCTTTGTCACCTTCGGCGCGCTTGGCGTAGATCTCGTATGCGCGGGCGTAAGACTGCTGTGCCTGCGCTGCATTGCCGGCCTCGGAAAAAAGCTCGCCGAGCATGTAGAGACCGGTGGGGTCGCCGGCTTCCCCGGCACGGGAGAACAATTCTGTGGCTTTCGGGACATCGCGCGGGGTGTAATCTCCGCCACGAAGATAACGCGCGCCCAGTTGCAGCATGGCATTCGTATCGCCCTTGTCCGCGCGTTCGCCAAGTATTTCGTTGTAGCGTGCTGCCCACGCACGCGCCTGCTCGGGATGTCCCGCCACTCCATAACGCATGTACACCTGCTGCGCGGCATGCAGGTCGCCCTTTTCCGCCTGCTTCTTCAGGGGGAGCAGGCGTTGCTCAAGCGCTTGGTTGTCGCTGCTGAGGCTCGGTGTGTCATCTGCTCCGGCTTCCGGTGCAAACAGGAGGAGGCAGAGCAGGACGAGCGAAGCGAAGGAATGAGACATGGAGTCAGGAACGGCCGTCCCAAGAAAAACGCGATTCATTTACGATTTACGATTTACGATTTACGATTTGAGCGCGCCGGAGGCGCGGAAATTGCGGAGCGGAGTGGAGGTGGTAGGTAAAACAATGCACGGGGGTAGTTAGAAAGGGGCAGGAAGCGGAGCAGGGGCGAGGGAGATGTGATGGAACCATGCGCGGGGGTGGTTAGAAGAAAGCGGGAGGAGGTGGGGAAGCTGCGCATTTACGATCCAGATTATGGCGCGTCGAAGGCGAGGGAATATTTTCCATGACAAACGTGGGAGTCAGATGCGTTTGCGGCGGCCGGAATTGTTGAAGCGCTGGGTGGGACGAGAAAAATTTCCTCGGCGTCGGTTATCTCTCGGGAAAGACCCTCTACTTTCGTACTTTCGCGAGTTGCCCGCGTGACTCCTGCCGCGACTTTCCTCACGTGCGGCACCGTGGTCATAGGGGCGTTTGCCGCGATGAAACGGGCGTTCATCACCGTCTTTACCACGTCTGAAATCGCCGTACGAGGGGCGCTCTGCACGCGCACCATCCCGCTGTTTTTTAAAGCGTCGCGGCCGGTCCTCTCCGGCATTTCTCTCGTATTTTCCGAAGGAACGTTTTCTGCCATCCGGCGCATCGTACTTCCCCCTGCGCGGCTGAGTCTCACGTGTGCGGCCGGGGGCAGGGCGCGTTTTCTTCTGAGACAGGGGGCGGCGTTTCGGGAAATCCTCTTCCCTTTCATCATACCTCTCAAAGGCAGAATTTGCGGCCTCGTCCTCAGACTCAAAATCATCCGGGTTGAATTGGTAATCCGTCTCATCAAGCAGGGCGGCGCGGGCGACCTGCACATCAAGCTTTTCGTCCAGCTGCTCGGCTGTCAACTTATTGGAGCTTGAGAATACCTGGTTGGCGCCGATTAATCCCTTGCGACGCTTGGGATTCTTGAGGGCGAGTTCCATTTGCTCCGGGGTCATTACGGCAAAGTGCCCGGGCAACAGATCCCCACCCCAGAGCGAGCCGATGCGCACGCGCACCAGCTTGCGCACACGCAGACCCAAGCAGGCAAACATTTGCCGTATCTGGCGCTTCAACCCTTGCTCCAGCACCACACACGCGCGCCGAGGCGAGAGGCGTGCCACGTATTTCACTCTCGCTTGGCCCTCCGGAAGACGCAAACCCTTAAGCAGCTGCAGAAGCGTGTCGTTGTCGTACGGTTGGTTGAGTGTCACCCAGTATTCCTTTTCTACATGAGATTTCGGTTGGGTGATCCGATCATTGAAATCTCCCTTGCTGGTCAGCAAGAGCAGCCCCTCGCTGTCCGCATCCAAGCGCCCAACGTAGTTCACATGTTTATACTTCGTTGGCAGCAGATCGTACACTGTACCCTCTGCACCTTGCGATTCGCGGCTACACACGATGCCTCGCGGCTTGTTGAGCAAAAGCGTGACCTCCACTTTTGGCTTAACCTGCTTGCCGTTCACCTTCACAAAGTCTCCCGTTTTTACTCGAGCGCCGGCTTCTGCACACTGGCCATTAATTTCCACCAGTCCCTCAGCTACCAGTTTGTCTGCTTTGCGGCGAGATTCGTAGCCACAGCTCACCAGGTATTTGTTGATGCGGATACCTGCGATCTCGTTATCTTGATCAAATTCCTTCATGATTCTCTGATTCGGGAAAAAAGAACCCCCGCAGCTGCTAGGGCAAGTGCGGGGTCGGGCTGAGGTTTTATGTGCCGTCACCGGTGATGAAGCCGGTTCCCTGCAATCAAGCCTCAAACTTGGTCTTGGGAAGGCCGATGGGACTCTGTCCTTGCTTCCATTGTCCACGCTCTTTGAGAAGCTTGACGCGCTCAAAACGTTTCAGAACGGAGCGCTTTCCGCCAACGGAGCCGGAGGCTTTCAGTGAGGAGTGTTTAGACATAATTCAGTAGTGTGTAAGGTGAAATCGTGATCTTCCGTCGCGGAAGTGCGGATGCCGCCTTATACACCTTTCACGCAGAAAAGGCAAGTCGAATTTGTGACTTTTGTAAAATCTTTGCGTCAGTTCCTTCCTTTTTCAGTATCCGGACACAGGGCCGGGCAAACGCAGTCGTTTGCCATGTACGGTGTACGATATGGATTCCAGCGCGCCTGCGGCGCTGGAGGCGAAGCAACCGCCGATGAGGCGAGCTTGAGGCAACTGCGAGGCAAGCGCGGCTGCGCATTTGCAATGGCCTTGCAATGGGTCTGCAAATCCTGACGAAAAAGCTATGCTGTTGTGCGGCCGTTTGTTTTTTGCGTCGAGCTTCGGCGATTTTTTCTACTGAGACGTTACGAAGGAGCGAGAGAAAGGCAAAGGGCGACGATGAGAGGGTGTGACGTCCGGCTTTCTCGGCGAGAGAGTGGTCTGGAGGTAGAAAGAGGCAAGTGGGGCGTAACCTCTCTGCGCCATGAGTTCATTCCATTTTTTCGGGAGAATGATGCGCACAGTAGCAGTGCCGCCACCCGGCACGCACATGCTCTTATTGCGGTTGGCATCGCCAGTGACAAGCAGAGCGGTTTTGCCGAGCTGCATCGTCGGGACAGTGAGGAGCGAGGCCTTCTCACTCCACCGCAGCCAGAAGGGGGTAGAGGTCTCAGCGGCGTGCTCGGTTCGAGCCAGTTTGCGGACGTGGCGTTCAGGAGGATATGTTTCGGGGTTGAACGTGCTGCCGGGATTGGCGTAATAGTTGGCCCAAGCGCGCTGGAGGAGGGGCATGCGAGCGGTGTTAACGAGTGCGCTTTCAAGACTCTCCTTCGTCTTGTAAGCTCGTGCAAGGTTCGTTGCCACCTGAGGAGTAATGAGGAACGTTCGGTACACGCACGGAGTGCCGCTGCCAATGGCAAATTGCTGCTTTTCCGTGGCGTCCCAGGCCATAAGTTCCATGATTTTCACGGGGTCGTCCCCGGTAGGGGCCATATTATTTCCCCAGTTCAAAGCCGAAGCCATGGTCACCGTGTTCTCATTGACCTGAAAACCGCGCTGCATATGGAAAGGCAGCCAGCCGATTCCGAGGGCCGTCGATTCATCCTCTGCGAGACACCATGGCATGAGGTAGCCGAACGTACCCATTCGGTTTTGTTTCACGTAGTAACCGCCGAAGTTGAGCATGGCGAGGTTGATGAAGCAACCTGAGAGAATACGTTCCATACAGGAGGGCCAAGGTCAGGATTTGGATGAGGCGCGGCGCTTTTTGGGGGAGGCGGTGCGTTTGGCGCTTCCGGAAGACTTTTCTCGTGAATCCGTTTTCCGTCTGCGCTTACACGTTGATTGCGGCACTTCCGAGGCGGTCACTTGCCGATCCGGCGTCTGTACACGGGGTTTTTCAACTGGCCGTTCCACTGCTTTTCTCCTGCATCTCTGCAGGCAGCGGAACAGCAGCAGCATGAGGAGGCCAGAGCCCAGCATCTCCAGATTACCCAACCACAGAAACTTTGCTTCGTTGATGTGGCGTATGTGGGTGTTTTGCGGGTGTATCAGCAGCTCTACCTGCTGACCATTGGAAAAATCGCGGTTGTCGAGGTCGGGCAGGGTGGTATCCGTGATGGTGCGTCCGAAGAGTTTGTATTGCAGGTGAGGGTGGTAAGCAGTTCCACCTTCCCAAGGCATATTGCCGTGTTCCACCATTTCGAAAATGCTTTCGAAGGGGCGCTCAGTCGCATCCACCACAACTGCTGACACTTTTTGCGCCTTGGATACGAAAACCAGCGTGCTTCCCAGTCGCCACAGACCCATGCCCGAGGCATACAGCCCCGTCAGCAGAAGTGCGGCTATGAATAGCTTGCGTGCCATAGGGGAGTTTTAATCAGTTGACGGCTACACGGCGCTCGTAGGCTTCTACCCGGCCTCGCTGCACGCATTGCTGCACCCACTGCAACACCGGCAGCACATCCGGCAATTTTTCGGCATTGACCATGGGGTGAGTCCGACAGACCGGAGTGGCGAAGGTGTTTTGCGGCAGTTGAGCTATGAGTTCCTGCACCGCGGAAGCATCCATGCGCAGTAGTTCATCGGCGTGCGGCAACGCTTCCGGCGGAACAGAAATGAAGCGCACGCCCACACCGTACAACGTACCAAGTCTTGCGGCGTCGCATGTGGCATCCGGATGACTGCCTACTAGCAACATTTCCGATTTTTCCGCCCATTCCCCACAGGAGAGTGCGCGGAAAAAATCCCGGCGTAAACTTTCTTCATCTTGGCACAGGCTTACGCAGACAGCGCTGTACGTCGCGCGATCCTGTGCATGGCGCGGTTTCATGCGGTAGCAGCCGTCTTCCCCCCAGCACCCTGCGGGCCACTGAACGGCCACCAGATCCGGGTGGCTCCAGCTTTCCTCGGCAATGGGGTAGGCAAACACACTCAGCCCCGTCGTGTCGTAAAGCCGGATTGCCATGGCAATGGCGCGATGCAACGGGGTTTCCGCCGGCGCGTCGTGCATGATTTGCTGCAGTCCCGGGAGTGGTTCGCCCGCACGGCGCAGGTAGTAGCCCTGTCCTCCCGGTACACGGGCCAGGCAAGTGTCCTCCTCCAGCGCGAGCAGGGAAAACTGCGTGCGCAGTGTGCCGTCTGAGTAATGCTCTTTCCCCAAGGCTCCGCGCACACGATTGATGAGCTCGTTTCCCTTGACAGCATCCTCCGCCCGGCGTGGGAGCAGGGTGGGCAGGATTTCCTTGAGCTTGTCGTGCAGATTCATGGCTAGGGGGAGGCTTTTATCCTCGTACCGTGCAGCCCGCGAGCGTGGGGTTGGGGTCAACGGGTGTGGTCAGCTCGCTATGATCGCCTGCCCGGGCATGGAGCAAGCCGGCGTAGGCGATCATGGCTGCGTTGTCCGTGGTGAGTTCGGGTGGTGGCAAAATGAGTTCTGCTTGCTCCTTGGCACACATGTCCGAGAGCCCACGGCGCAGTGCAGAATTGCAGGAGACGCCGCCGGATACCGCCAGCAGGCGCAGACCGGTACGGCGCAAGGCCAGTTTTGCTTTGCGCACCAGCACTTCCGTGATAGCGGCGCGCACGCCTGCGCACAGGTCGCAGAGCGTTTGCTTGTCCAGCTCGTGGGGGTTGCCCGTGGGGGTAAGTTTGGGCAGCAGGTAGAGTACGGCCGTCTTCAGTCCGGAGAAGGAAAAATCAAAATTTGGATCATGCAGCATCGGGCGGGGAAGGTTGAAGCGCGTGGCATCGCCAAGCTCTGCAAGTTTGTCGATTTCCGGACCGCCGGGGTAGGGTAAATCCAGCATCTTGGCCACTTTGTCAAACGCTTCGCCGGCGGCGTCATCCTGAGAACGCCCCAGCAGCTCGTACTGCCCCAATCCTCGCACATGCAGCAGTAGAGTGTGCCCGCCGGAAACCACCAGCCCCAAGTGAGGTTCGGGCGCAGGTATGCCGGTAGCGGCGCGTGTTTCCTCCCGCGGTAAAAACGGGGAGAGCAAGTGGCCTTCCAAGTGGTTGATTGAGATGAAAGGCTTACCTGCTGCCAAAGCCATAGCCTTGGCGGCCGTGTGTCCGACTAGCAGGGCTGCGACAAGTCCCGGCCCGCCTGTTGCGGCAAAAGCGTCCACTTGGTGGATGCTACAGTTGGCACGTTCCAAGGCTTCGCGAAGAAGGAGCGGCAACCGGCCGCTATGGTTGCGCGAAGCGAGTTCCGGTACCACGCCGCCATATTGCCGGTGAAGCGGGATCTGCGTGGAAATCACCGAGCTGAGCAAGCAAGCTGCACCGGCGGGGGATTCCTCCACCAGGGCTACGGCTGTCTCATCGCAGCTCGACTCGATGCCCAGCACACGCATGGTTGGTCAGCTTGCTTTTTTGCTGCGGCGCAGTTCAGGCTCTTTCTTGCCAAGTACCGCATCTTCAGTGAGTATGACCTCAGCAATACTCTTGTCACCGGGCACCTTGTACATGATGTCCAGCATGAGGTTTTCGAAGATACTGCGCAAGGCTCGCGCGCCGGTACCGCGCTCGATAGCAAGTCTCGCCATCGCACGCAGGGCATTATCCTTGATGGTGAGCTTCACACCGTTCATGCCCAAGAGCTTCGCATACTGTTTCACCAGTGCATTCTTTGGCTTAGTGAGCAGCTCTGCCAGTTCGTCCTCAGTGAGGGTGGTCAGCGGTGCAAAAATGGGCAGACGACCAACCAGTTCCGGTATCATACCGAAGAGGAACAGATCCTCCGGCAAAGTTTTGGCGAGAACCTCCTCCTCGGTGTATTCTTTGGTGTCTCGGCCTTCTTCGATAGATGCGAATCCCAGCGTGGATGCGCCCAGACGCTTTCGGATAATATCCTCCAAGCCCACGAAGGCACCGCCGCAGATGAAGAGAATATTCTCGGTGTTGACGCGGATGTAGCTCTCATTCGGGTGCTTACGGCCACCCTTCGGAGGAATGTTGCATTCTGTGCCCTCCACGATTTTGAGCAGAGCCTGCTGCACGCCCTCTCCGCTTACGTCGCGAGTAATGCTAACATTTTGCGTCTTTCGTCCGATCTTGTCAATTTCATCGACATAAATAATACCGCGTTCAGCCTTAGCAACATTCATATCTGCAGCCTGAAGCAGGCGCAGCACGATATTTTCGACATCTTCACCCACGTAGCCCGCTTCTGTCAGGGTGGTGGCATCCACGATACAGAATGGCACGTCCAATATCTTTGCGAGAGTCCGCGCTAGGAGCGTCTTCCCCGAACCCGTTGAGCCCGCCATCAGGATATTGCTCTTCTCTATTTCCGTTCCGTCGCTACTCGCTTTTTGCCGCAAACGCAGGTAGTGGTTGTACACGGCTACGCAGAGCGTTTTTTTGGCGTGCTCCTGACCGATGACGTAGGAGTTCAGCATTTTGTGCAACTCCATAGGTGTGGGGAGCTCATCTTGCCTGCGCGTGAGCACTTCCATCGGCATAAAGTCCTCACTTTCCTGCGGCAGTAACTCCGGGTGGGTTTCGCTGATGAGCTGCAAGATGCGTTTCGCGGCGATCTCCCCCTTGGGAACCGTTTTGAACATGATGCGGTTGAGCCCCTCCATGCAGGGGAAGCACACGTGAAAATTGTCATGCAGCTGCAGCATGGGGCGACCATCGCTCTCCGGTTCGCCACAAAACATGCAATTTTTTGGGGTACTACGAGCCATGGCTTATTTGCTTTCCGGTTTATGGGTAAGGATGCGATCCACCAATCCGTAGGCCAGGGATTCCTCGGCGGTCATGTAATTATCACGATCCTGGTCCTTACGCACGGTTTTCGCATCTTTGCCGGTGTGGTGGGCTAATATGCCTGTGAGCCGTTTATCCAAACTGAGCATAAAGTTGATGGTGCGTTCCACATCGGCTGCCGTTCCTTTCGCGCCGCCTCGCACCTGGTGAATCATCACGTGCGAGTTGGGCAGGCAGAAGCGCTTGCCTTTCGTACCCGCCGCCAGCAGCACAGATGCCATGGATGCTGCAATACCAATGCAATACGTGTTAATATCGCACGAAACAAACTGCATGGTGTCGTATATCGCCAGTCCAGCTGTTACGGATCCACCCGGCGAATTGATGTAGATGTGGATATCTTTCTTCGGTTCTGTCATTTGAAGAAAAAGCAGCTGCGCTATCACAGAGTTTGCCACGGTGTCGTCGATTTCCGTTCCGATAAAAATCACGCGGTCGAGCAGCAGCCTTGAGTAGATGTCATACGCCCTCTCCCCTTGGCTGGTCTTCTCGATCACTGTCGGTATGTAGTAACTGTTGCTCGGTGTTTCCATAATGCTTTCGTTCGTCACTCTATCATACCCTCTTCTCCAGAAAAAGGGGGAAGTGAGACATGCGCTCCGGTATGCCACAAAAAAGGAGCCGGTGTGCTACCGGCTCCCCGATGACAAATCGTTTTCTCCTTCTTGTTTACTTGCCGAAGTAACGTTTCAGGAGACCGTCAAAGCCTTTGCCGTGGCGGGCTTCGTCTTTGCACATCTCGTGGACGGTGTCGTGAATGGCATCGTAGCCGAGTTCCTTGGCACGCTTGGCAATGGCAAGCTTGCCGGCGCAGGCGCCGAATTCAGCTTCTGCGCGCAGTTCCAAGTTCTTCTTGGTGTCCGGATGTACGACCTCGCCCAGCAATTCGGCAAATTTGGCAGCATGTTCGGCTTCCTCAAATGCGTAGCGTTTGAATGCGTCCGCAACCTCCGGGTAGCCATCGCGTTCAGCCTGGCGGCTCATGGCCAAATACATGCCCACCTCGCAGCATTCACCGTTGAAGTGGTCACGCAGCCCTTGCACGACCTCGGCGTCCAAACCCTTGGCCACACCGATGCGATGCTCGTCTGCATAAACTTTTTCTTTGCCCTCTTCGATAAGTTCAAACTTATCGGCGCCCTTCACGTGGCAGACCGGGCATGACTCAGGGATGCCATCGCTCTCAATGATGGCTCCGCATACTTTGCATCTGTATTTCATGGTTTTATCGTGTTGTATGTGTGAATGTAAGCAGTTCTAGACCGTAGATACCGCTCGTTGCGCATTCTATCCGTTTGACGATACCTTGTCAATTCGGAATTTCGAACGCAAAATCGCAATGCACATCCGTCCCAAGAAATTTTCTCCGGATTCATTCAACCCATTCCTCATGCGTTTCATGGAAGAAATACGGTGAAAAAGAAATCTGCAAGCTGGCATCGCATATCCACGAATCATTCTAACTGACAACACGCAATGTTTTGAAAGTTTCTCTGCGCTCCTGCTCCGCATCCCCGCACCTTTCTAATTATGCCCGTATACAGCTTCGTCACATTTCGCTCGCATCTGCTCCGCCGAACTTGCGCGTAAGCGCGGGAACTTCTCAAATCGTAAATTGACTCACCGGCACCACCCTGCCGGTTCGCCCTTCGGGCAGCGCATCCGCGCTGTCCATACGCACTTACAGCCGTCGTGCGTGTTGTAAATCGTACATCGTAAATAACCAACGGCTTATGCTGCATGATGTGCCGTTGCCTACCTATTGGGGGTGCTTTTTCTTGGGACGGATGTGATCGCAGTGCGGGGGTGCCAGTGAGTCAACTTATGATGCACGATGTACAATGTATTAATAATGTGTGTCGCGCGGTTTTTTTCGGATCATTAACGTATGCAGAGATTCCTCTAGATCTATCATCATGATGACCGCTGTTGTCACGGATTTTGATACGTATAAACAATGGTATCGGTCAACAAGAGTATTTTCTCTGTTGATTAACTCTCTCAGATGCGTTTGCCCCAGACGGCAAGCCATTATTCTAATTTCTTAACACATCTTGCACAAAGTGTAGTGAATAAAACTTTTGTTGTCTTATTCAAGTGCATATCTCTTTTTGAAAGAGATGTACAGTCTAAAGGACAAAGAACTTTTAGAGAGAAAACATTGATATCTGATCATGGCAGAAATTCTGTCATGAGAGTGGCGCGAAATTGTTGTTGTATAAAAGGGTAAATTGCTTGTCTCCAATTAGGTAGAGCTTACCTGCCGGTATATCTCTTTCAAAAAGAGATATACTCGCCCTATACGGTGGAGAAACAGAGCCGGAACTTCAAACCCTTATTTTTACCATGAAAGAAAATTACACCTTCAAAAGCGAGATTCGAAAAGTCGTTCGTAAGATGTCGGCGATGGCGCTATGTGTCCTAATCGTTACAGCGTGGGCAGAGGGAGGTACGCCCGAATTATACAAGGAAGCGGAAGCCGGGCAGGCATGGGCGCAGTATAATCTTGGCTTGTGCCATCTTTCCGGCCATGGAGTGAGCAAGGACCACGTGGAGGCGGTGAAGTGGTTCCGCAAGGCGGCGGAGCAGGGGCATGCGGATGCGCAGGGTGCCCTTGGCTGGTGCTATTACAACGGCTGGGGGGTGAGCGAGGACCCGGGAGAAGCCGTGAAGTGGTATCGCAAAGCAGCGAATCAGGGGAATGCAGGGGCGCAGTATAGGCTCGGCAATTGCTATGAGAACGGCAAGGGAGTGAGCAAGGATATGACGGAGGCGGTGAAGTGGTATCGCTTAGCGGCGGAACAGGGGTATGTGTGGGCGCAGTTTAACCTTGGCGTGTGCTATGAGTTCGGCAAGGGAGTGAGCAAGGACATGACGGAGGCGGTGAAGTGGTATCGCTTAGCGGCGGAACAGGGGTGTGTGCGGGCGCAGTTTAACCTTGGCGTGTGCTATGAGTTCGGCAAGGGAGTGAGCAAGGACATGACGGAGGCGGTGAAGTGGTACCGCGTGGCGGCGGATCAGGAGTGGACGGATGCGCAGAATAGCCTTGGCTTGTGCTATCACAACGGCAATGGGGTGAGAAAGGATATGGCGGAGGCGGTGAGGCTGTACCGCTTGGCGGCGGATCAGGGGGATGCGAAGGCGCAGGGTAACCTTGGCGTGTGTTATGCGAACGGTTGGGGAGTGAGCAAGGATATGGCAGAGGCGGTGAAGTGGTATCGCTTAGCGGCGGAACAGGGGTATGCGGATGCGCAGAATAGCCTTGGCTTGTGCTACTACAACGGCGAGGGAGTGAGCAAGGACCACGCGGAGGCGGTGAAGTGGTATCGCTTAGCGGCGGAGCAGGGGTATGCGGATGCGCAGAATAACCTTGGCTTGTGCTACTACAACGGCGAGGGAGTGAGCGAGGACTGCGCGGAGGCAGTGAAGTGGTATCGCAAGGCGGCGGGGCAAGGGCATGTGGCGGCGCGGTTTAACCTTGGCAATTGCTATTCCAACGGCGATGGGGTGAGCAAGGACATGGCGGAGGCGGTGAAGTGGTACCGCTTGGCTGCAGAACGGGGGTACGCGGATGCGCAGCTTTTCCTCGGTTCGTGCTACGTGAAGGGCGATGGAGTAAGCAAGGACATGAAGGAGGCGGTGAAGTGGCTCCTCTTGGCGGCGGAGCAGGGGCTTGCGCCGGCGCAGTATGCCCTTGGCTTGTGCTATGAGAAAGGCAAGGGAGTGAGGGACATAGCGGAGGCAAGAAGATGGTACCAAAAGGCAGCCGATCAGGGGTATAAAGATGCCAAGAAGGCACTGAAGAGACTTCGTAAATAGGCAAACTCCTTTTCTAATGCGTTTACCCCGCACGTGTCCCGATAAAATCTTCTCCGGGCTCATTCAACCCGCTTCCCATGCGCTTCCTATGGACAAAACTGCCGACGGCGTAAGGCAGTTAAGACAGCGCGCATGCGCTGAGTCAGTACGGTGACGAGGCGTCAACGGAAGTAAGCCAGCAAGACGGCAAGCCATTGGCGATTGAACAAGGCCGTGAACTTGACATAGCGTAACAGCAGATGCTTTCCTCCTATCAACGCATCGTCATTTCAAGAATTCCGGTACGTACCGACTCGGGAATAAACAGCGAGAAAAAAGGCAAGCTCCTGTACGAGGAGGCCGAAGTGACTCCAGACGCTTGCCAAATTCGCGGCGTAGCCGCCGAACTTCTCAAATCGTACATCGTACAACGTACCTCGTACATAGGCGCGGCCAAGCGCCTCCACCTCTGCAGCAGCGGAAACCGTGCTGCAGATCATCGGGCGGTGAATTCGGGGGGGGGGAGGCTTTTACTCCCCTTTTTTCAGGGCGTCGCGGATCTCGCGGAGCAGGAGGGTGTCCTCGGGAACCACCTCAGGTTCTTGCGTGGCGGGCTCTTCTTTCGCTTTCGCCCGGAACGAGCAGAGAATGCGGATGGCGAAGAAGATGGAGAGCGAGATGATGAGGAAGTCCAGTACGGTCTGGCAGAAGACCCCATACTTGATTTCCGCTGCGCCCTCGGCCTCGCTGATCTTCCACGAGAGAGCGGCGAGGTCCTTTGTGCCGCCGGTGAGGATGGAGACGACCGGCATGATAATGTCGCTCACGAGTGAGGAGACGATTTTGCCGAAGGCACCGCCGATGATGACACCGACGGCCATATCCATGACGTTGCCTTTGAGGGCGAAGGCTTTGAACTCATCGACCCAGGCAGGTTTCAGTTTTTTGATGTCCATAGTGTGGGATTGGGTTATTCAGGAGGTTTTTTTGAAGGCTTTGACGCCCCACTCGGAGCATTGCCAGGCTTCGCCGGGCTGAGCCGTGAAAATACAGACGCCGCCGGTGGGCACCTTGATGTCGTGCCGGGCGCAGAAACCGGCGTAATCACCGGTGATGTGCGGCGCAAAGCGTATGGTGCCGTTGGAGGAGACGCAGAGCAGAGCCTCGCCGTCCTCCACGGAGTCGGCAATCTGCTGCCAGGTGCGGATGATGAGCTGGGGATCCACAGCCCAGCCGGGGGGCACAATGGCCCGGGAGTTCCAGAGCTCAATGACTTTTGCGCCGAGCTCCTCCAGCGCTTCTTGGCTGAGGGAGGAGGGATCTTGCCCGGCATCTAGCGCCGTGGCGCGACCGAGACGGCGGGTCACTTCCTGCTCTGTGCGGTTTTCATCCGGGCCGTAGTCGATTTCTATGAGGCTGTTTTCAATTTGCACGGGGCAGGGGTTGCCGAGGGCCTCGGCGGCCAGTGCAGCCGTGCGGCAGGTGCGTTGCAAGGGGGCTGCAAGGATGCGTGTGGGGGTGATGCCGAGTTTCTTCAGGTAGAGCCCGATGCCGCGCGCTCTCTCCTCCTCCACGAGGGGAAGATCCGTGCGAGCGCCGACGCGGGTGGGGGGTTCTCCCGGGCGAAAGGTGTTGCCGTGGCGTGCGATGATGAGCGTTTTCATGGCGGGAAGGGGGGGATGATCAGGCGAGGTCTTCTTCAATGCGCAGGTTGTCGATGATGTACTGGCGGCGGTCGTCGGTGTTGTCGCCCATGTAGAAGCGCAGGACGTCGCGCAGGTTGTGGGCATTTTCCAGGGTGACGGACTGGAGGCGGATATCCGCGCCGATGAAGTTTTTGAACTCTGCGGGCGAGATTTCGCCGAGGCCTTTGAAGCGGGTGATTTCGGGGGCTTTTCCGAGTTGTTTCACGGCGCGGTCGCGCTCGGCTTCTGAGTAGCAGTAGATGGTTTTTTGCTTGTTGCGCACGCGGAAGAGGGGCGTTTGCAGGATGAAGAGGTGACCCTCGCGGATGAGTTCCGGGAAGTATTGGATGAAAAAGGTGAGCATGAGCAGGCGGATGTGCATGCCGTCCACATCAGCATCCGTGGCGATGATCACCTTGTTGTAGCGCAAGTCATCGATGGATTTGTCGATATTGAGGGCGAGGTGTAGGAAGTCGAGCTCCTCGTTGCGCTTTTCCTCGAAGAGGGCGGATTTGTTCATGCCGTAGCTATTGGCAGGCTTGCCACGCAGGGAGAAGACGGCCTGAGTTTCGGCATCGCGCGCGGTCGTGATGGAGCCGGAAGCGGAGTCGCCCTCGGTGATGAAGAGCATGGTGTCGTCGGCGCGCTTGTGCTTGGAGTCGTAATGCACCCGGCAGTCACGCAGCTTTTTCGTGTGAATCTTGGCCTTTTTCGCGCGCTCTTTGGCGATTTTTCCGGTGACGCCGGCCACCTCCTTGCGGGTTTTCTCGTTCTCCTTGATTTTTTCCTCAATGGCCGCAGCGATGTCCGGGTGGCGGTGCAGGTAATTATCCAGTTCCTTGGCGAGGAAATTGCCGACGAAGGTGCGGATGGTCTCTTTCCCCGGGCCCATGGTGTTGCTGCCGAGCTTCGTTTTGGTCTGCGATTCAAAGACGGGCTCGATCACTTTCACGCTGATGGCAGCCTCGATGCAGGCGCGGGTGTCGGCGGCTTCGTAGTTCTTTTTGTAGAAATTCTGCAGGACTTTCGCGATGGCTTCTTTGAAAGCGTTTTGGTGGGTTCCCCCCATGGTGGTGTGCTGCCCGTTGACGAAGGAGTAATACGATTCGCCGTAGGAATCTCCGTGCGTGATCACCACCTCGATGTCATCCCCCACCAAGTGAATGGGTTCGTAAAGGGGTTCGGCGCTCATCTCCTCGCGCAGCAGGTCGAGCAAGCCGTTTTTCGATGAAAAGCTTTTGCCGTTGAGGACGATGGTGAGTCCCGTGTTCAAGTAGCAATAATAGCGGCACATGCGCTCCACGAACTCAAGGTTGAATGAGGCTTCCTCCGGGAAGATCGTGCGATCGATCAGGAAGCAGACGCGGGTGCCATCCGGCTCCTTGGTTTTGGTGGTGGAGTCGGTGCCTTTCACCTTCACGCCCTCCCGGAAGGAGATGGTGCGAGTCTTCCCCTCGCGATAAGCCTGCACGGTGAACTCGGAAGAGAGCGCGTTCACCGCCTTGATACCCACGCCATTCAACCCCACGGATTTTTTGAAGGCCTCGCCGTCGTACTTGCCCCCGGTGTTGATTTGCGCCGCGCATTCGTAAAGCTTGCCCAGGGGAATGCCCCGCCCGAAATCACGCACCTCGCACGTGCCATCTCCGCCGATGTTGATGATAATCTTCCTGCCGTTCCCCATCACGAACTCGTCAATCGAGTTGTCAATCACCTCCTTGAGCAGGACATAAATCCCGTGGTCGGATGCTGACCCATCCCCCAAACTCCCGATATACATGCCGGGACGCAGCCGTATGTGCTCCCGCCAATCCAGCGTCTTGATGTCCTCCTCTGTGTAACTGCTCTCCATGAATGTACCTCATTTTACCCTTTCCTCTCCCGAAAATCAAGCCCGGAGCAGCCCGCACGGCAAACACATATCACAAATCGCCCACCTCTTTTTGAAAGAGATGTACAGCCCAAAATGCGTTAAAATTTTCTTCGTGAACATTTTTCTCCTTTCTGCACACGTAATAACATCCAAAAAGAATTGAGATTTTTAATAACATTATTTCCCCTTGGTTTTTCAATAATAATTTATTACAACTACACACGCTGTATATCTCTTTCAAAAAGAGATATACTCGCCCCCACCAACAACTATATCACCCTTATTCACCCCTATCTGACTTTACTCACCCCTACTCACCCCTATCTAACCACCATGAAACTTCATCTCCCCCTCCCCCTCCGTTCCGCCCTCCTGGCTGTCTGCGCGCTTACTGTGAGTCATACAGTGCAGGCAATCACAAACATAGATGCTTATTACTGTGGTTTCTCCAGAGATTACGGTAATGTAATGAGCAGTCAAACATTAAGCTCGGACCTCTTGTATAGCGATGGAGAATTGGAGTGGTATGACTGCGGTCACCCGTATCATGATTGTACAGAAGGACTTCATACCAGCCATACCGAATTCGGAGATATATCCTATCTCCACGATTCTGCCATCTCGAAAAACTCAATTTTATAAGGAACGGGAGTGTAACAAGAGTCGACTCCTCCTCCTTTTCGAGATG
>CANQSS010000007.1 GCA_947626545.1 uncultured Akkermansia sp.
GAAGAAGCCGGCGAAGGAGGCGAGGAGTATAGGGGAGCTGCTGATGAGCGCGCCGCAGACGCTGCTGGCGATGGGGATAGCACCAGCGTGATCGGACAAAAATAGTGCACCGAAAAGAGAAAAGTGATCGGACATAATTAATGCACCGAAGTGTTCCGCAATGTTTTACCGTCATAGTTTTTGATGTCCTCAGAAAGCATTTGCAAAGGGTGCGACGGAGCGTAGCGGAGTCGCACCCTTTGCAAATGGCGCCGCCAGGGGGGGGGAGGATGTTCTCAGCGATTTTACCTAACCTTCTCTCTCCTAATAGTATATATTCTCTCGCCTCGCTAATCGCTCGTAAAACTTATCGAGCGTTACCTTGAGCTTCACCGAGATTTGTACAGAGTTACACCCCTCCGCTGTTGCCTTGATGCGCTGTTTGTTTTCCTCGCTTACTTCCGGGCTTGCCAGCAATTTGCCGCTTGCGAATGCGTAGCATTCTGTATTTATTGCATGCTTCGATGATGTTTGCAATACCTTCTTGGTCTTTGTCTGTGTTTACCATACAGACATTATGGTACACTATTTTTGTCCAAATGATAAATCTCTTGCCCTCTTTTTCCCCGTTCGGTGCACTTATTTTTGTCCGATAGCACCAGCGTCTCGTCGTCATTATTCTGCTTGACATCCGGGGAAGCTTCCTTTACCATGATCGTAGATCCGGATTCTTCAAGCAAGGTTTTGAGTAATGGAGGAATTGAGTCCTCTTCCTTGCTTGTCCAATTTCCGGATCTTTCCTTATCAAGATACAGTAATCTTTTTTCTCTTAACAATCCTACTTGTTTTGCGGAAGTATCGTGAGAATACGCTGTAATCAAATCAACGATTTCAGCTCCTGTTTTTGAGGACCTTCCTAAACGTAATACCGCTATTGTCTTTCGTTTAATGATATCTTTTCTAAGTCCGTCTCTATTCTCCTGCACGCTCTTCTTAGTGGGGGCGTCTATATCTGTCACAACAAGCAGGCTGCCATCCCTATCTTCTATAACGGCGATAGGATTATTGATTTCCTGAGGCAAACGCGCTATCTGCTCTGGCGTTAAATTATGTTTCTTACTCAACTTGTACATATTCTCCCAGTTGATATGCACGTTGCCACCCCACGGCTTCAACTGCTGCAACAAAACTGGATATTTGCACAGCGTAAAAATATCCTTCTTCTTTGGTTGCTTCTGACCACTGAAAGCAGCAATCACTCTCTGCGCAAAGCTCTTTGAGAATGGGTCCGCTACCTCCTTCGGCTTCCCCTCCTCCTTCCTCTTTGCCTCCTCTTCCTCCCTATCCTTTTGCCACTTCTCCCTCGCCGCCTCTGCCCTCTTCTTCGCCGTCATCGTCAGGTCGCTGAACCGAGCGTACTCGTTATCCGTCAGAATAGACATCAACGCCTCCTTCCCGTGCAGCCTGCTTGCCTTCGCGTCGCCGAGCGTCCCGTACTTATCCAACGCCTCCCGCGCAACCGCCTCCGGCATCAGCCCATCCTCCTCCGTCAGGTAGCGCAACGCCTCCGCAAACGTGTTCGGATTAAAATTCTTCTTGTGCGTCTTCCTTCTCAGCAGCCCCATGAACTGCCTCCTCACCGTCTCCGTCTCCTGCGCGTCGAAATCCGGCTCCTGCGGCACCAGTTTAATCCCCGTGTCCCTGTTCCTCCTCGTATCGTCCAGCCACTCGCGCACCTTCTTATCGTCCTTCTCCCCGCTTGCCTCACGCGCCGCCTGCGTCATGAAGTCCTGCCTGTCCCTCTCCTTCGCCTCGATATACGTGTGCGCGCTCGCAATGCGATACACCGCATCCTTCGTCCACTTCTCAATCTCCGGCACCTTGGAGCAAACGTCGAAAAACTGCGCGTCATTCAGCCCAAAGCCCAGGAAATTCAGCGTCTTGTTCACCAGCGGCATTACCTTCCTCTGCTGCTTCTCCCTGCGCGCCTTCTTCTCATTCTCCGTCTCGCCGTACTTCTCCATAGCCGGAGCGCACAACTCCGCAATCCTCTGCCGCGCCGCCTCCTGCGCATTGTCCCATGCCTGCCTCCCCGTCGAAATATACTCGCCCAACGCCCGGCTCGCCGCCTCCGCCTGCGAAGCCGTCATCAGCTCAAAGCACGCATACGTCTCGAACTCCTCCTTGCTGCACACAATCTCAACCTCCTTCCCCTCCCCGTCATACGTCTTCACCGTCACCGTATCATTCGGCTCCAAGTCCGCCCACGCCTTCTCCGTCCCTTCCCCAGTGTACCTCTCCCGCTCAAAAAGCTCCTTCTCCCCGCGCGTCAGCTCCATCAGCCGCACCAGGTCCACCACCTTCCTGTACCTCTCCGCGTCCATCCTCCCCTTCACAGGCTTCCCGTTCTCCTTCGCGCCCGGCTTCAGCGCCCCCACCACGCGGCGAATCCTCCCCAGCGTCTTATCCTTCCGGAACGCATCCAGCTGCAACGCCACCCTCTCCATAAACTTCGCCATCAGCTTATCCGCCCGCACTTCGCCCACAGCCTGCATCAGCGTCTTCATCTCCTCCGGCAGCTCGTGCCTCAGCTCCCTCCACGCCGCATTGATTGCATCCTGGCGCGCCTTGCCTCTCAGCAGCCCGCCCACTCGCGTCCTCATAAACTCCTCCCACTTCTCCTGCAGCGGCGGCAGTATCTTCTCCACCTTCTTCCAATGCTCCCCCCAGAACTCCATATCCCCCTGGTAAAAATGCCCTTCCACCACCGTCCGAGCTATCTTCTCATATGCCCCTCTCATCCTCTCATCCCACCCCGCCATCGGCACCATCCGCCCCGCCGCCTCCGCGCTCCCGCTCCCGGCCAGCTTCGCGTAGCTCGAAAAATACACCTTATACGCCTCCAGCCCGAACCGATACGTCGCCGGCAGCAAACTCTCCAGACTCTCCATCGTCGCCAACGCCTCCGCCGCCAGCTGCACCCCCCGCGCCCTCTCATCCTTGCTGTCCCCCAGCATCCTCAGCTCCCTCATCCGCCGCACCACCGCCTCCTTCATCTGGTACACAGCCCGGTCATAATTAAACTCCCCGGCCGTCCCCAGCCTGCTCTCCAGCAGGTACGAAAAACGCCCCATCCCGCCGAACGTCACCCCGCCCAGCTCCGTCGCCTCCCCCGGCACCGCAATCGTGTACGTCGTCGGGCTATTCTCCGTCAGCCCGCTCCCCTCCGCCATCGGGTCCCCGTCCTTCCCAGCCCCCGTAAACCTCGCCTCCTGCTCCCCGTGCGAATACCAATACACCTCATCAATCGCCATCTCCTGCATCTCCTTCCCCTCCTTCCCCTGCACCATCCCCCTCATCGCCTCCAAATACGCCAAATTCTCCCGGCTCCAGGAATCATCCCCCGCCGCCTTCATAATCCCCTTGCGCGCCGCAATCGCGCGGTCCAAATACTCCAAAGCCTCCTCCGCATTCATACTCCCCGCCCCCATCGCGTGCCCCTCAATCGCCTGAATCGCATGCTGACTCTCGTGCAACAGCGTCTCCATCACCCTCTCCGGCGTCACCTCCACACCCGTATTGAGCGCCAGGTACCCCGCCCTCTTCCCCCGCGGCCTCGCAAAATAACCTCCCACCCCCTCCTGCAACCTCGGATTATACAGCCGCACACGCATCCCCTTCAACTCCGGGTACGCCTCGTAAAGCTCCGGATACTCCAGCACCGCCCCCAGCGTCACATCCTTATGCCCGCCCACAGGCGCCTTAAGCTGCCCCAGCGTAAACCCCGTACTCAGCCGCGCATTCGCCGTCGGAATCACAAACTTCTCCTTCCCATCCGCCGGGTCCCTATAAACCCTATCCATATTCGCCCCCGCCGTCCTCGCCTTCATCCCCGCCACACTATAATCCGTCACCGGCCCCTCCCCAAAAACCTCCTCCGGCCTCTGCCAATCCGGATTATCCTCCGAGTACTCACTCCACTCATGCCGGTTATTGATAGCAATCACCTCAATATAATCCGGATTAAAAATCGCATAATTATGCACCTTCTCCCCCTCCTTATTCCGCGTATTCCCGTCATAATACTTCACACCTCTCACCCCATGCTCATCCAGCCACTCACTCGCCGCCCGCGGACTCCCCAAAGAACGAACAAGCGCATTATAAACCTCCCTCCCCGTCATGCAGACATTCGCCACATACTCCGCCCAATACAGCAACGTCTCCATATCATAATCCGCCGCATCAAACTCCTTCGACGAAAACTCATATTCCAGCGGCTCAATGTTCACGCTATCCTTGAACGCCACATATCCCTCCTCCGGCACATCCGGCTTCTTCATCCTCTCCCACAGCGCGCGCACCAACTCCTCCGTCGGCTCCTTCATATCCAGCCCCAGAATCTTCTCCACCATCTCTCGCCCATAGTAAGCCCCGCCAATATCAGGACTACTCAAATCTCTCCCGACAAACTCCGGCACATCCCAATGCAACAAATTGCTATCATCCACATCCGCCCGCATCAGATAATTCACCGGGTACTTCTTACTCTTCCCCGTCACAAAAATATCATTCTCCAAAAAATACTCAGCAATACGCCTGTTCGTATCATAATATTCGTATAAACCCGGAGTAAATTCATTCTTATCCCTTTTCTTTATTGAGATATCTCTTTCAAAAATTAAATCCTGCTTCGTACTATACTTCCCCCAATATTCAGTAGCCCTTATCAAACCAGCATTCCCCACACCTCTCTTTTTTAACCCTTCAATTACTTCCTCCGCTGGCACAGATTGCTCCCCCTCACTAGTCCTTTTCACAAAAGTAAGCCCTTCGGTTGTGAATTGCTTGTGATAAAATTTATTCGTCTCCCAACTCTCCGCCCCATAAATACACGCCCAGCCAAACACCTGCACACCCTCACCCTTTCCAACATGCTTCTTATCCGGCTTACGGAAAAGCGCATAGCTAGCATGCGAAAAATCAACACTATAATCCGTATCTGGCGCAAGGATCACCCCATTGCTCACCTCCATCACCCCGTCCTTAAACATCCCCCTCTCCTGCGCCTGCGAAACCGTCAACTTACCTCCCTCCGGAATATCTTTTTTCACATCCACCACATTTTTATTCTTGACGCGCGACAAAATATCCCCTAAAGTATCCTCATACGAAGCCGGAGTTTGACTCGTAAGGGTACTAGATGCCCTGTCACGCGTCGCTCCGGCTTCTTTCTTCTCTACATCTGTCACACCGAACTCGTAGAAAATAACCCTCTTCGCCCCTTTTGCCTCAGGTGCCCCATTAAACCAAAACAACATCTCCACCCCGTTCAGGCTCACCGGATACCCAAACTTCTCAAAAGAGGATACCGTCGCCACAATCCCCTTCTTCCTCTTGCTCTCTCCCTTCTTATGCTGTGGCTCCTCGCTGCCTAAATGCACCGCCTTGCGCACCACATCCTCAAGCCCCGTCACGGCCATCCTCTTCTTCGCATTCCTCGCGCGCCCCTGCGCCTTCACCGCTTTTCCTCGCGACGTCGGGAAAATTAGCTTCACCCCGCTATCTTCAATTTCTAAACCATCCGGATACTTCTCAGCTAACTCCAACAGAGTTTCCGTTATCGCCTCCCGATAATACGCCACATCGCTCAGCTTCTTCCCCAGCCTCTGCTCATACTCCGCCTTCTCCTTCGCCATATCCCCCGTGAAATTAATCTCCACCGGCTGCACCTTCTCATTCAGCCTTGCACTCAACCCCACCTTATCATTCTCCACCCGGTACCTCTTCTCCTCATCCCTCGCGCTATAATCCGTCACCCCTCTCTCCCCCTCCCGCAGCCTCTGCGCATACCGCTCAAACACCTGCGCCGCCGGCTCCCCCTCGCCCTCCTGCTTCGCCTGCCACGCCTGCTTAATCTCCTCCATCAAATCCGCCTCCACATACGGATTCTTCCACCTCTCGCGCAGCATATCAATCTCCTTCAACGCCTTTTTGAGCGACTCCGGGTCCTTCAAATCCACCCCGTACTTCTTCGTCATCGCCGAACTATTGCGCTTCCCCACATTCGTCCGCAAAAAAAGCGCATCCTTCGCCAACTCATTGCGCCGCCCCACCACATACTTCGCCACGAAATCCCAGAAAGCCTCATCCTCCAGCGCATTGCCGAACAAATCCGTCCCCCCTTCCACTCCCACCTCCCTCGCCATCTTCTGCTTCGCCAGCTCCGCCTCCATCCTTGCTCGCGCCTCCGTCTTGCTCCCCCCCTCCATAATCACCTTCAGCCCCTTCCCCTGCACACTCTCATTCCCCGGGCAAAAATCCGCAATCGCCAGCGCATCCGAATCCTCAATCACCTTGTTGCGCAGCGCGTCCATCACGCTCTCGCACGCGTGCCGCCCAATCCGGTACCCAATGCTGCCAATCTTCCCCTCGCGCGCAATCCCCGCCGCCGTCACCTGCGCATCCGTCAGCTGCTGCTTGTCCTCCGCAAACTCCCCGCGCACATACATCGCCACCTCCAACGCCGTCGCCTGGTTGTCGCGTATGTTCAGCTCAATATCCAGCCTCCGCGCCCACGCCTCATTGTACACATTGCTCTCGTCGTACACGTACGCTGAAATCCTGTCCACTCCCGCCCTCTTCGCGTGCGCCAGCCTGTGCCGTCGGGTGTGTTTACCAAGGAGTTTACGCTGATTGCCGGAACAGGAGGAGCGTCTTAAAGCGACGGACGGGTGTGCTTCCAGTCTCCACGTGTGAAGTCCGGGAAGATTTGAGGAGCGCCACCCTCGTGCACGGACTTTTCAGAAAGGGGACCTACGGCAGACCAGAGCGCAGCCTCGTACACATTTTGGTCAGTCGGGAGACCTTGTTGCAGACATTCGATGATACGATAAAGCATGAGGTAATCCATCGCCGCACGAGGCGTTAGGAGTTTAGTATGATTAGCAAGACGACGGTAGAGAGGGTGCTCAAAGCGAGAGTGAAGATCCTCCGAAGCCTCAGCGCCGGTGTACCATGTGTGTTCTACTGCGCCAGCGGTATCTGGCGCGGGAAGCGTTTGAGTACTCGAAGTAAAGCTGCCAGTGACCCGAAGAGGAAAATCTGCAAGTGTACCCTCAGTACCTTGAATGAGATTTTTGCGATCGTAGGGACGCGGGCTCGATTCGTCCCACTGAACTAGGATCGTACGTCCAAGCTTAGTTTGAATGATGGAGGTGTTAATATCCCCGCATAGGAAATTTGTGTGATTCCATGGGCTGCGGGACGCCAGATCTTTTTTAACGAATGCACTGCGACCAAGAGAGGGGCTGCTGAGTGAGATGATGCGGTCGAAGGTGTCTTCGCCACGGGCAATGTTCATGTATTGAGCTACCGGTGCCAAACCATGGGTAGGATAAAGATTGCCATTACGGTCGGCGTAATGACAGGCACGCCAAGACACCTCGCCGGGAGCTCCCCCCATTGTGCGCTCTCTCAAATCGTGAATATAGGCGGCTTCACCATGTAAGAGATCGCCGATGAGACCAAGACGCACCATGTGCAGAAACATGAGCTCATTGCGGCCATAGGTTACCTCTTCAAGCATCATACAGTGTTTTTGTGTGCGCTCCGCAGTATCCACCACGGCCCACAGATCATCCAACGTGAGGGCCAGGGGGACTTCGACAAAAGCATGGGCGCCGCTCCGCATACTGTCGATAGCCATGCGAGCATGTAGTTCCCATGGTGTGTCAATGAAAACGGCATCCGGGTGCTCGTTTTCCAACATCTCAAGGTAAGAGGACTCAGAGTCACTGTAAAGAGCCGGGGCGTGTCCACTTGCCTCGACCAAGATCTTGGCTACCTGGTGTACAGCGTGCCTGCGTCCATCGCACAGCGCTATGATTCTGCATCCCGGCAATTGGGACAAATACTGTGCGTGCGCCTGTCCGCGGGCACCTAAACCAATGATTGCTATGCGTATGCAGTCAAGTTTTGGTGCGCAGAAGTTCCCCATGTATATGGAGCCAGCGGGACGCGGTGTAGCCGCCGCCGTGTCAAAGGGGGCAATGTTGCGCTCATGGATACAACGCGCACCAGATCCGTGAGAAGACGCGGATTTTGCTTCCTCGCTATCCTCATGCTTGATATCTTTCATCTCGCCCACCATGGTACACCATGGCAATGGACATAGCAATAGTAAAAATTCTCCAAAAAACGTGTAGGATTGCAAAATTAAATGCAACAAGACATAGGCATTTGCGAATTGCTATTTATTAATAATGTTTATATTGCAAAGATTTTTAAATTGTCAACGTATGCAGGAGGATCCTTTAGAGTCGTCACCATGATGACCGTTGGTTGTCACGATTTTTGATACGTATAAACGATGATATCAGTCAACAAGAGCATTTTCTCCGTTGATTAACTTCCCTCAAATGCGGTTTCCCTGTGGTACAAAAAAAGAGTCTTGACGCGTAGCGCTTGTTGGAGGTGGCGTCGTAAGATGTTGTAGAAGGTTACCAGAGCAGCACTCATCAGAAATTTTATCATAATTCGACAAAAATGTCGAACAAAATTGTAAATTATATTGACTTGTTTTACATTTTTGTAAACTTCATCATGTGAAACCAATAGATTAACCGTATCGTAAGTATGAGGAAATGAGCCGGAAGGAGAAAACTTAGAACTTGGCACGTTATTTGCATGAAGGGTGAAAGGAGAGCAGCGAGGAACCGCGCTCGACTACAAAACCCTATCCTCACACAGACATGGAAACACAAAACACCAGTGCAGAAGAAGCGTTGACTGCGTTATACGGCAGCGACACCTTTGGAATTAAAACAATGGAGAAGTATCTTTCCAAGAGCGCTTTCAAGAAAATGCTTGCCACAGTACAGCGTGGTGGAAAACTGGACATGAGCATAGCGGATGAAGTTGCTCAGGCGATGAAGGTATGGGCGCTTTCCAAAGGAGCTACGCATTACACGCACTGGTTCCAACCGCTTTCGGATGCCACGGCAGAGAAACATGATTCTTTTGTGGAACCGGATGGGAAAGGGGGTATGATTTGCGAGTTTACCGGTAAGAATCTTATCCAGGCTGAGCCGGATGCCTCCTCGTTCCCCTCCGGTGGGATACGCGCGACATTTGAGGCTCGCGGATACACGGCGTGGGATCCAACTTCTCCAGCGTTCATTAAGCGCACAGAGCACACTGCCACCCTCTGCATTCCCACGGCTTTCTGCTCGTACACCGGCGAGGCTCTCGACAAGAAAACGCCGCTGTTGCGCTCGATGGTAGCAGTGTCGAAGCACGCGACGCGCGTGCTGCGGTGTTTTGGGGTAGAACCCAGCTGTGTGGAGAGCAATCTGGGCGCCGAGCAAGAATATTTCCTGATTGACCGCGGTTTGTACTTGCAACGGCAGGATCTCATTGAGACAGGGCGCACTCTTTTCGGCTGTCTGCCGCCCAAGCACCAGCAAATGGAAGACCACTACTTTGGCTCCATCAAGGAGAGAGTACTGGAATTCATGAACTCTGTGGATCATGCACTGTGGGCTCTCGGCGTGCCGGCCAAAACCCGTCACAACGAGGTGGCTCCTGCGCAGTTTGAAATTGCTCCTCTCTTCGAAGCGAGCAACGTGGCTGTGGATCACAATGTGATGATCATGGACGTTCTGCAACGGCAGGCGCTCAAATATAATCTTGTGTGCCTGCTGCATGAGAAACCTTACGCTTGTGTCAATGGCTCCGGCAAGCACAACAACTGGTCACTTGGTACTCCGGAACTTGGTTCTCTTTTCTCTCCCGGTAGTACGCCACACAGTAATTTGCTTTTCCTTACCTTCCTCGCCAGTGTGATTCAGGGAGTGGATAAGCATGCAGATTTGCTGCGTGCTTCGATCTCCAAGGCCGGCAATGATCATCGACTGGGCGCCAATGAGGCTCCACCCGCCATCATCTCCATTTTCCTGGGAGATCAGCTTACTGATATTATCGAGCAGATCAAGGCTGGAGGAGCCAAGAGTTCTGCCACCAAGACAACCATGGAACTGGGCGTGGATGTGTTGCCCACCCTGCCGAAGGACACGACCGACCGTAACCGGACCTCGCCCTTTGCTTTCACGGGCAACAAATTCGAATTCCGCGCCGTCGGCTCCTCGCAAACTTGTGCCTGGCCGATGGCCGTGCTTAATACCATTGTGGCCGAGGCGCTGGATGAGGTGGCGACAAGACTTGAACCTGTAGTGGGCAAGCGTAATTTCAACGCTGTGGTCAGTGCCATGATTAAGGAAATGATCACGAAGCATGATCGCATCATCTTCAACGGTAACGGCTACTCTCAGGAGTGGATTAAAGAGGCAGAGCGCCGCGGATTGCCGCACCTCAAAACTACGCCTGAAGCCCTCGAAGTACTCTCCCGCCCGGATACTATTAAGCTCATGAAGAAGTACAACATCCTCTCCAAGGCCGAGCTGTTGGCCCGCAAAGAGGTGCAGTCGGAGAGCTACCTCAAGCTTATTCACATCGAGGCTAAAACCTGCCTGAACATGTTGCAAACCATTTACCTGCCGGCCATTGCCGGCCAGATGACAGAAATCTGCGGAACGATCGCGGCCATCAAGTCTGCCGGTATCAAAGCCGGCCTCAAAGCCGCAGTGGACAAAGCTAACGCCGTGGGCAAACTCTACGATGAGTTACCCGCGAAAGTTAAAGCCTTGCAGTCTGCCATCGATAAGGGCTGTCCCGTGTGCATGAAAGAAGCCATGGAGTCCGCCCGCGTTACCGTTGATGCCCTCGAAGCCATCGTGGACGCCGACCTATGGCCGGTGCCTACTTACGCTCAGATGCTCAACATCCACAGCAAATAGTCTGAAACGTGAGTTTATCTCACTACCGGCAGCTCCGAGTGGAGCTGCCGGTTTTTTTAGAGCAATCTGTGCGAATCACGGAGAAAATGTTGCTGAGGCACGCTTGGAGTTGAAAACCTGAAAAATTTTTAAAGCAAGCAAGAGCAGTATTTTGTCAGGGTAAACGCATTTAGACGAAGTGGAAAAGGTCTGGATAACTCTCCAGTCGGTTAATTACGAATCTGTTTCAGAATACAAAAACCACAATGGCAGCACACTCCTCGATGCGAATGAAGTTATTGCTCTTTTATTTTTGAGTACATCTGCCATCCAGAATATATCCGCGCAATGCGCACATTATTAATAAATTGTACATCGTACATCTACATTGTAAATGACAAACGCATTTTTTATTGCGGTTGCCTTGAGTATTTTGTCTTTTCAGTTTAGCAAAGTTGCGGTAGAATGGCGCCGTTATGTTGCAAGCAGGTATTGTAGGATTGCCGAATGTGGGGAAGTCCACGTTGTTTAATGCGGTAACTCGCTCGCGCAAGGCAGAGGCGGCGAATTACCCTTTCTGCACAATTGATCCGAATGTGGGTGTGGTAGAAGTGCCGGATCCGCGTCTGAAAGTTTTGGCGGACATGAGCAAGAGCGCGCAAATTATCCCCGCCGCTATTGAGTTTGTTGATATTGCAGGTTTGGTAAAGGGGGCGGCTGAAGGTGCCGGCCTCGGCAATAAATTCCTTTCACATATTCGTGAGACAGATGCCATCGTGCAAGTGGTGCGCTGTTTTGAGGATCCAGATATCATCCACGAGTTGGGTAGTGTGGATCCAGTGCGCGATATTGAGATTATCAACAATGAGCTGATCCTCGCAGATATTGCGTCGTTGGAAAAACGCCGCGAGTCCCGCGCCAAAAAAGCAAAGAGTGGCGATAAGGAGGCAAAGGAGGAAATGCTTCTCATCGAAAAATTGCTGCCTCACCTAGACGCCGGCAATCCTGCCATTACCCTGGAACTTTCCGACAATGAGCGCACGTTGCTGCACTCCTTCTTCCTTCTCTCCAACAAAAAGAGTATTTTCGCCTGCAATGTGAGTGAAGCCGAGTTGGCCGATGCCGTGAATGACCCGGATTCGCATCCGTACGTCTCCGCGGTTCGTCGCTATGTGGCGGACCGTCATCACGCCGAGGCTGTTGTCATCTCAGCTCGCATTGAGGAGGAGCTTTCCGACTTGCCGGTGGAGGAGGCTCGCGAGTACCTGCGCGATCTCGGCGTGCAGGATTCCGGTGTGAGTGATCTCATTCGTGCGGTGTATCACTTGCTCGGGTTGCGTACTTATTTGACCACAGGTCCTAAAGAAACACGCGCATGGACCATACCTGCCGGGGCGAAAGCGCCCCAGGCGGCAGGGGTTATTCACACGGATTTTGAACGAGGCTTTATTGCAGCTCAAGTCGTGACATACGAGGATTTGGTGGCATGCGGTTCATTGCTCAAGGCCAAGGAGAATGCCAAGCTTCGCATTGAGGGCAAGGAATACGTTGTTCAGGATGGCGATGTGGTAGAGTTCCGCTTTAATGTGTCCAAATAGGGCGAGGCTCAGCCGAGGTTGGTTTATCGATGGACTCGACGATACTTTCGCCGTGAGTTCCACGAATATCGCAGGATTTTACCGTTGATTCAATTCTTTCCACCTCGTGGCGATGCAGGGGACCTACACGATGGTATGCAACGCAGCAAATCCAAAAAGCTGAGCCACCCACTGCGCCCCTGGGCTCTCTAACGCCATGTTGTACGCTCGTGCTCGCGCGTTGTAAAGCAGCGTTGTTTCATCCTGGCGAAAAAGGCTCAGCGACACGCGATCCATCAGCTCCGTTAATTCTGCATCTTCGCTCATCTCTTCATTTTCTTCCATCGTGCGTACCGTCCCGATGACGATATCACGCAGCTTGCGCTCCGAGTGACTCAGGTGGCGCAGCTCATCATTTGGAGGGGGCTCATGAAAAAGAGAGAGTATTCGTTGCGTATCATCTGCCAGACGTTTCATGCGCCGGGGACGCATATCTTCCCGAGGTAAAAAGCCGCTTAAGTGAATGCTCAACTCCATCAGACACGTATTTCGTTGTTCTGTGGCCTGTCCCCACCGAACCCATGCCTCCTCGGCTTGTCGTCGTAAGTGATTCAATTTGAAAAATGTTGCAATGAGCCATGCTAGCACAGCCACGAGTATCCCCACTGGTACCGCATATTCCATAGCGCCCCCCATTTTCCGCCAACGATCTTCTTCTCGCAAGATGTTTGAGCTACCTGTTTCCACTCTATCCTCCGAGGCAGGGCAACCGCATGAGAGAATGCTGCCGCCTTTTACGATTTGCGAATTACTGGAAATTTCGGATTCGGAAATAAGCGGGGTCAATTAACCGGAGAGATTCCCCTCCTTTTCGATTTTATCCGGATGCGGTAGCTTTGGAAGTCGCGATATTTTTCTTGAAAAAAAAGAGCTAACATGGTAGAGAGAAGCCGAAGACATGGATCCGATATATTACGTCATCTACGGGATGCTGTTGCTGCTGTCAGTGTTTGGTCTGAAGGTGGGGGTAAGCAATGATGCGGCGAATTTCTTAAACTCCTCGCTAGGATGCCGGGCAGGTTCATTCTACACCGTGGTGGCCGTGGCAGCGGTGGGGGTGCTTCTTGGAGCGAGTTTTTCCAGTGGAATGATGGAAGTGGCGCGCAGCGGAGTGTTTAACCCGCGCATGTTCAATTTTCACGAGGTGATGCTGTTGTTTCTGGCAGTGATGATTTCGAATGTCATCTTGCTGGATGTGTACAACACGTTGGGTCTGCCGACTTCCACCACTATTTCGCTGGTGTTCGCCCTGTTGGGGTCATCGATTGGTATGGCTGTGTACAGCAAAGACATCGCCACAGATGATGCTCCGCTCGCGGCCTACATCAATACGAGCAATGCCTTTGCCATCGTGGTAGCCATTTTTATTTCCGTGGTCATCGCCTTCACTCTCGGTTCCACAATCATGTGGTTTGCGCGTTTGCTTTTCAGCTTTCGCTACACGCGAGCCTACAAATACATCGGCCCACTTTGGTGTGGCTCTGCACTCACCGCTATCACCTATTTCGCCATTTTCAAGGGGCTCAAGGACAGCTCCATGCTTTCCCCAGAGATGAAACAAATGCTCAATGCGGATGTGGGTGTAACGATGGCTTGGTGCTGGGGGGCGTGGCTCGTCGTGATGGCGTTTCTGCAATACGTATGTCATGTGAATACGCTGCGGATTGCGGTACTCAGTGGAACAGGCGCTTTGGCTCTCGCCTTTGCAGGGAATGACTTGGTGAACTTCATCGGTGTGTTCATGGCTGCACAGACGAGTATGGACATTGCCGCAAACCATGCGGGAGAGGTCTCATCGATGATGATGAGCGAGCTGGCTGATACGACCATACAGGCCAACCCGCTCTACCTGCTTACGGCAGGACTGATCATGGTGGCATCGCTATTTTTCTCGAAGAATGCGCGACGAGTCACGGAAACGGAACTCAAGCTTTCTTCTGCCAACACTGGGAAAGAGCGTTTCGGCTCCAGCTTGGCGGCTCGCGTGATGGTGCGTTACGCACTCAACACGGCTCGCTTCATTGAGCGTGTCACCCCCAAACCAGTTGCCGACTTTGTGGGACGTCGCTTCGCGCCCCTGTCACCTGAGGAAGAAACCGGCACTAATTACGATCTTGTGCGGGGCTCTGTCAATCTGACCACCGCAGCGTTACTCATCTCCGTCGCTACCTCTATGAAGATGCCTCTCTCCACCACGTACGTCACATTCATGGTGGCCATGGGGTCTTCGCTGGCAGATCGCGCATGGGGGCGCGACAGCGCCGTGTATCGCATCACCGGCGTGCTTACGGTGACGGGAGGTTGGTTCCTGACAGCAATCGGCGCGTGTCTGGCCTCCTTCTGCGTGGCGCTGGTGCTGGCGTATGGTGGCCTTTGGGCCGTGATTGGCATGATGATACTGGCGCTTGCCTTGCTGGTTCGATCTACCCTTTTTGCCCACAATGACAAGCAGGAATACAAGCTGCTGGATGTGAATAAGGATGCTCAAGTGCATGAGTATGGCGCGGCCGCAGCGGGGCGTTTGGGGCGTATGGTGGGCATATACAACGCCATGGTGAAGGCTCTTTTGGTGGAAGATCGCGATTCGCTGAAACGCCTGCGCAAGAAGACGCGTTCCATCAAGCAAGATTTGAAGCTTGTGAAGGAAAATGAGGTGCTGCCCACACTCTCTGCGATTCCGAAGGACCAGGCGGACCGCGGACAACTCATTTTCCGCATTGTTGAGATTTCTCTATCCGCATGCGACTGTTTACTCACTCTTGTGAAGGCAGCGTACAATCATATCGACAACAATCACACCGGACTCAACGATGCTCAGGCGAAGGATTTGCTTGCGCTCACTAGCAGAATAGGCCGGTTCTACCCGAATCTTCTGGACATGCTCAAAGCAGGGAATTACTCCGGTATCGACGAGTTGCTCATCGGCTCAGAAGAGCTTGGCCAAGAATTTGCGGACTGCATCACCCGTCATCTCATGCACAATGCGGCTGATGAAAGCGGCATGCGCACCGGTATCCTCTACCTCACGCTCCTCAATGAAACGCGTGCTATGGTGAGCCACGCTTTCTCCCTCATTCGCTGTATTGAGGACCTTTACAAGGGCTGATCCTCCGTGCATCAGTTGCCCACCACGCGCAGGAAAAAGGCATCAGCTTCCCTGCTATCCGGCTGCTCGGGAGGGGGGAGGACTTCTATTTGCTGACGGAGGGCGTCTGACTCACGCCGGATAAATTCGATAGCCTTCGGAATAGGCAACCCATTTGCTTTTTCGGCGTTTCCTGTACGCTTCGCGAGCAGCTCATCGACCGTACTCCTCATATCTGCCGGAAGCATTGCCGCGCATAGCTCAGAAAAGAGGATGGGCGCCGGAGTGTGCTCCTGCAACACCCAGCGTGCTGCCAACAGGGGACGAATGGCGTAGAAATACTCCTTGTACATAGGTTCGGCAACAGTTAAATAGCGCTTGTACGAGCTGTCGGCCATGCCCAAATAGCGCGAGGCTAATCTCACCGGCTGAATCATACGGAGAATCATTTCGCGGAATTCTTCATGCCATGGTGAAGTTCGGTACACGATGGGTGAATTAAGCCATTCGACGATGGAGATATTGGAGCGCAGTGCATGCTGAAGAGCCTTGCGCAGATCCCAACCGACAATGTCATATACATCATTGAGTTCCCATTCAATCGTATCGCGCAGCGCCATAATGCTCAGATATCTCTCTTTCGAGTGCACGTAAACGCAGCGCACATCGTAGTCGCTCGTTTGTGAGGCAAAGCCCCATGAGCGACTACCGGACTCAACGGCGAAGATGAGACGACAGTTGCGAGTTGCCTCCATTGTCGAGAGCTTGCTCTGTATCTGCTCAATGATTTGCGTGTTCATGGTGTCGTTGAATGCGGAGTCTTGCGAGATCATATTCCCAATCACCTAGCTGGGGTGTGTCCGGGAGAGTGGATTCATTGAAAAGTTGTTCGACGGCGATGATTTCTTGCTGTGCATGCTGATACGCCTCCGATAAGGGTACGCGCCCTTGGCGGATATCGCGCAGTAGCTCTTTGTCATGAGTCCGCAGCGCGTGAATGCGTCCCTCGGTGGCTATTTCCCGCGCCGTATGGAGCAAGCGCAGCACGTGCATCATGTGCTTGGTGTCGTAGTTCCCCTCATCCGAAGGAAGTTCATCCACCGTGCGCAGGCGCGTTTCGTTTCGCTTTTCCTTCCACTCGCGATATTGAGCACGAGCCAAGGAGTGCGCATGGAAGGCGGCAGAATCTACCTGCATGTATGCGAGAAAGGGGGCTTCATCGCGGATGAGCGGACAGGTGACGTTATTACCATCACGCCCGAATAGCCCGGCAGGATTCGCTTGGCGATAGAGCGCCCACACCCCTTGCTGCACGGGCTTAGCAGTGACATCCGTCATAGACATTCCCTTGCATGCCAACCACTCGTCCAGTGGTACGCTCTCGCCTGCGTTGAGCACGCGCGCAAAGCACGCGAGCGTTTTGAACTCCGGGGGCGGAGTGGTAGCTTTTTCGTGCGTTGAGCAGATGCGTTTCAGTTGTGAGCGGGCGTTGCCAATGTACGTTTTAGCGCATAATTTGGAGAGGGGTCGTCGACCGGCGAAGAAGCGCGAGAACCAACCAGCACAGTAAAGTTGCTGGCGTTGCCCCATGCAGGCCCACAGCTCCAAGGCGCCGCTATTATTCAGCTGTAGCTGGTGGAGAAACTCACCGAGTTCAGTGTATTGCACGTCATGCTTATCATCTTGCACCACTTTTGGGGCTCTGCCAGTGAGCACATCCTCCAAACGAGCCAGATAAACACCTTTATAGTCATCATCACTCGTTGAAGTTTCCAGACCGTACGCCTTACTGCCGGCTACGCAAGAGAAACAGATGAAAGGGCGCAGATTGGCAACCGCGTATGAGATATGATTTGACAAGTCAATCCTCCTTCCACTCCACAGGAATTTTCACTTCTCTCCCGTTTTTATCTTCGTAGAGCACGTAACCGTTGTTGATGCCAAATTGATGCACTGCCATAGTTACCTTTACATCGTAGCAGCAATATTTGGCTATATCGAGCAAGCGCTGAGGGTCTTTGGTCTTTTCATATTCAGCCCACCACTTGAGAGCATCAGTGCCCTCGGCCGTTTTGCTGTGGCCACCGAGAGTGGGGCGTGCTACGGAGTCAAGTTTGAGGCGGTGCCCGAGACGTTCGGAAAGGTAAAGGCAGATGTCGAGATTGCGGGTCATCTCCGCCACCGTCCAGAAGGTGAAAGGCTGAAGAACACCGTAGTCAAAGCCGATGTGGTTGTAGCCGACGACAAGATCTGCCTGCTGAAGCTGATTAATAAGATCCGTCACCTGGTCTTCCGTATAAATGAAATAGGCGTTGGCTGCAGTGGAGAAAGTGACGCCCACAGACATGCCCATTTTTGCGGTCTCGTGCCAACCGCCTACTTCGGCAGCGGAGCGACGGGTTTCCAAATCAAAGTAGACGATATTTTTCATGATGGAAGAGAGAGGCGTCGCATCGACTCGTAGAGTGCGATAGCCACCGCGGTGGAGAGGTTCAGTGAGCGGGCGTGTTCTCCGGGCATTGGAATACACAATGAAGTTTGTGCACACTGAGCAAGCATACTTTCCGGTAGCCCGCGGGATTCTGCGCCGAAGACTAGGTAATCGCCATCACACAGCGGCAGCGAGCAATCCCATATACTCCGGTTAGCTTTGGTGGAAAACAACCAAAAATGCGCACCCGGGTTGGCGGCGTTTCGTAGCTCCTCCATACTGTCCCAGAGTTTCAAATCCACGTATTGCCAGTAGTCCAGCCCGGTACGACGCAGGTGTTTTTCATCCAAACTGAAACCAAGTGGACGAATGAGATGGAGACGTGAGCCTGTGGCGACGGCGAGACGCCCTGCGGCTCCTGCATTGTGCGGTATTTCCGGATGATGTAATACGATGTGAAGCATGGCTCTCGGGACAGGGGTCACTTCGATAGACGCGCCGTTATACGGGCACAGTCGAAATCTGAGGGATTGAGGGAGAGCTGCACTTTATCGCCGATTTGCAGCGTGCCAACGAGAAGAGCCGTTCGCTGTTGCATGTACGCTACGGTGGGTTTGCCATTTGGTAGGAGTGCGCGGTAGGCGGAACCAGCCAAGATCTCAGTAATTGTACCCTCGGTTTCGATGATTTGCGCCGGATATGCGGCGACTGCTTTTTTCTTTGTACGCATAACCATTGCTCCCTCATTCTCAGAGGAACAAATTCAATCCCTTTTGTATGACCTCCTTGGCCTTGTCAACAGGTTTGGAAGTGGAGGGGGACGATTCTTTTTGAGTCCCCGCTTTGTCCGGTTGCTCCTGTTGAGCGTTCGGCATGAGATTGGCCGGGACAAAGTTGTTCAGTACGCCGCGCAAGGAGCGTGCTGCCGTGTCAGAGATAGAGGTCACGCATTGAGGAAGCACCGTTGCCAAACGCACGGAAAGGTCTTCGTGTGGATCTTCCAGCGTCCCGCTCAAATTCACGTGTAACCACACATAGCCCGGCGATTCAACGGGCGCGTTGAAAAGCTGTGTTGCCAGAGGTGTATCCGCTAGTCCGAGCTGGACAAGAAGTTTCTGTGGCACACCCACGCGCAATGTCCCGGAAAGTGAGCCATCCTGTCCTGTAATCACACGTCCGCGCACGATGAACGTTCCTCCCTGAGAGCGCACGTCAATATAATCCCACAGCCATGCTTGATGGATGTTGTGCTGCGCATCTGAGTAAGGGAAATTGACCTTGCAAGAAGCTTTCTCTATTTTAAGCGTGCGGTAAGGCGTAGTACCGTCCATGTTCAGTTCGGAGAGTACGGGCAAACCTTCGACCACGCCGTCCTCTAGTCGCAGTTCCCCGTGAGCTTTCCACCCCTCGTTCACTTGCCCGGAGAAATCAATGTAGCCGACCAGAGCACCAGTCAATTTCTTACGCCAGTCGTCGGTGAGCAAACGTTCCACGCTTGCTCGTTGTACGTCCATTCTCGCCGTCCATAGGCCGGTGTTCACTTTGTAATCGGCCTTGGCTCGTATGTCTCCTGGCGAGAGCAGGACGCGGCACGAGGTGAGCCGAATGTCGTCTCCCGTCAGACGGATGGAAGCAGACTTCACCCCACTTTCTCTCAGCCATGAAAAAGGGGAGACAACACGACCGTTTTCGATAGCAATCGTCCAGGCGTCCTTACCTCCTTCAGGGTAAGGAGTAGCGACCAAACGATAGCCATTCAATCCATATTCACGATTCGAGAGAATGAAGGTAGTATCCGCATAGTGGGCTTCAAACGAACGTGCCTGAATCTCCTTGAAAAAAGACGCGGCTGGGGCAGGGGAATTTTTTCTGCCACGTCCCTGCCGCGTTGGTGCGCTTGCTCCCTTCGCTGGGAGCTGCTCTTCGTTTGGTCGCAGTACGAGCCGCAGCTCCTCCGCGGAGAACTGATCCATACGCAGAATTCGCCGGAATAGCGCGCCCCGGTTGAGTCCTACATGCAACTTGCCGATGCTCAGCTCATCGAAATACTTTGCTTTGCGCAGCGTGAATCGCGGTAGTGTGAGCATGCTGCCATCCACCAGCAGGTTTTCTGGGATGCTCACTTCCTTTGCCTGCGCCGCTTTCTGCATGTAGCTGCCCACCTTCTCACGGAAGCCGTCCCCTTGTAGCCAGCTGAGCAGTGAGACGTACGCTAGTACAAGCACAATGAGCACGCCTCCGATGGCCGATGCGAATCCTATGAGGACGCGTCGAGCACTGCGCGTCCCGTGTGCGCTGGCTTGCTTAGTCAAAAAATCTCCTCTTTTTTTGCGTGCCATGACGGGCCTTATTATCACATAGGCGTGGGATACATCAAGCTAAAACTCTGTTCACACAGCGCAAAACAGCGCAGAGGGGTTGCATCTATTCCGGGGTCACAGCTGTCCCTTCCCTTAAGATTGCAAAAAAATGAAAAAAATACGATTTCCGGGTTGACTCCTGCGCCGTACTGTGGTTGAATAGGGATGAGAAAACTCTCTACGTCATGAAAGCAGTCACTCTCATTTCATTCCTTCTCGGTTCCGTAACTCTTTCCTCGTGCTGTTGTCAGTCACAGCCCGCGCCTCCGCTGCGTCCTATGCCAAAGAACCTGGTAAACGACATGCCGCAGCCACCAATGGTGGAGCCCGTGAAGGTGTTCTCGCAAAAGGGGAAATAACTGGCCTTTTTTCGCAGGGTGCCGCGAGAGGTTTAGCTCGGCTGCGTCATCCGAACTTTTTTCGCAGAGCCGTCGCTTCTGGCGACGGCTTTTTTTTCGAGGAGGAGTCACCTCCCAGTTTTTGTGAAAAGAGAGATTCTTGCCCAGTAAATGACTGCTTTCGAACGAGACTCTCGGACGGTAGTTCACAAGGTTCCGGAAACCATGAAAGCGTCATGTACAGATGATGTGAATAACCATGTACGCTCTCTTTTCTTGCTCAATAGGTGCGCGTAGCCATGCTCCCTATGCTGATCGGATTTTTACCGTGATAGGCAACTTGCTAGATTTTCTCTTGACCTGAATGAGTCAGACCAGAGAAGGGAAGGTGCACGACAATCCGAAGAGACGGTGGTCTCATTCCGTCAGTGTCCTTGGCTCTTCCATAGGGTAGGAGGGCCGGTGCTGCTTATGTGGGGAGGTTCGGAATCGCAAAAAAAAGGGGGGGGGGAGTAAGCATACTTATTTTATTTGTAAAAAAAGTATGGCTACCCTGCAAATCTTTCTTGCTTTTCCGTTCATTTTGGTTTAAAAAATACTCCGTCAATTCTGCACAGAATGAGTTTCACTACCATGAAAACGATCATTACACGTACTTGTCTTCGTGCCTTCTCCTTTGGGATGGCTGCTTTGTTCATGATGCCTACCCTGTTTGCCCAAGAGGCGGAGGGTGGCGCCGTTGCCCAGAAGTCCATGCTGGACAAATGGGTGATAGATGGTGGATGGACGATGATTCCGCTCGTAGTACTGCTTGCTGCCACGATTTTTCTGATTGTTTTTTGCATGATGGCTCTTACAAAGGAGAAGTTCTGCCCGGAGGAGTTGCGTTCGCAAATGCTTGCGCTCATGTCCGAGTGCCGAGTACAGTCTGCCATCCAGCTCTCCACCACCAGTCCTACTTTCTTGGGGCGCTTGGTTGCGTACGCTCTGCCCAACATTGACGCCAATCGACCGGAGGACTTGGGCAAGGATGGCATCGAGGATGCAATCGCCGATTTCACGGCCAATGAAAGGCCTCAGACGATGAAATATGTGGATATGCTAGCACTGATTGGCTCGCTCGCTCCGTCCATTGGGCTGTTCGGTACGGTGCAAGGTATGGTGGGTGCGTTCGCTATTTTGGCAGAATCCGGTCAGGCCGATCCGACCCAGCTTGCAAGTTCCATTTCCGTGGCACTTCTCACCACTTTCTGGGGACTGATCGTTTCCATTATCGCCATCCCTGCTTTCTTCTTCCTCAAGAAGCATGCTCAAGCCCTCGAAGCTGATTGCGTGAATACCATTGAGGAGATGGTCAATACCTCTATCAACGTCATCAACGCCGAGGCCCAGCTTGCTCGTATCCCGGAGGGGCTTGACACTGGTGATGAGCAGCCCGTCCAGGCTTAATTTTCGGTGGCGTTATCGCTCCGCGGGTGTTGGCCAGACCTGTCGGCGTCCGCGGAACGGTATGGTGAGTTTTTTCTTTTTCTTCATAATTTAGATACTATGGCAAAAAAGAATGCAAGGGGCAATGATGAGGTGAACGGCAACGTGAACCTCTCACCCATGATTGACTGCTGCTTCCTGCTGCTGATTTTCTTCGTGGTAAACGCCACGCAGATCACGGTGGCGAAGGATCCGAGTGTGAAAATGCCAAGTGCGGTTTCCTGCTCGGAGCTCAAGGATGCCAACGGTTGTATAGTTGTCAATGTTTTTTCGGACGTCGATAAAATGTCTGCCAAGGCACTTGAGAAGTACAACAAAGCATACCCTCCTAACTCGCTTTGGGGGGTGGCAGATGCCAATGGTAATCCTATCGGGTATACCGCTGGGCAGGTCCAAGAGCTCACCGATTTTGTCAAAAAGCAGAAGGAGAGCCTCAAGGGCAAAGGTATAGAGGACGGAAAGATTCGTCTGTATCTGCGTGGCGATTTGGATGCGCCTTGGGAGCGCTCCTCTACCGCTATTCGTTGCGCTGCCGCAGCCGGGGTCACCAATATTGTGTTCGGAACGCTGCCTTCTAAATAAACTTTACGCACTTTAAACGTCATGGCTAGACATAAACAGATCAAGACAGAGGAGCAGGAGGATCCGGAGATGAATATCTCCTCAATGATTGACTGCTGCTTCCTGCTGCTGATTTACTTCTTGGTAGCGACCTCGCTGGTCAGCGAGAAGAAGCTGGATATTTCTATCCCGGCTTCCACACAGTCGCAATCTTCCCAGAAACCGCCAGTGGAGCCGGGGCGCATCGTATTGCGTGCCGATGGTAGTGTGACTTGGAACGGCGACATGAATGTAGCGGATGTGTACAACCCTGATGCACAGCCAGGATCCGCTGAGTACCGTGCTCAACGCCAGCTTGACCAACTCGTTGAGCAACTCAAAAACTACAAAGACCTTGCTTCTTCCGTGCAGTCAGAGCCCGTTGTGATGCTCACAGGTGCGCCTTCTGCACCACATCAGCGCATTGTGGATATTATGGCAGCGTTGGCGGAGGCGGGTATTAAGTCTGTCGGTATTAGTACGGCTGATCCAGAGGGGAAGTGATGCCCGTCGTTCTACAGTCCGGAGACCCGCAGGACAGAGGGAGTTGAGTATCGAAGACGTGCTGAGCTCCCTCGCTTTTTCCCCTATATCTCTATAACTTTTTAACAAGATCTTATCCCTTATGAAAATCACAACACCGTTTTCCATGGTTCTAGCGCTGGCGATTCTCGGAACACCGCTTGTCTGTCGTGCGCAGGATCCCGCAGCCGAGTTCAAGGTGGTGCAGCAGTTGCGCGCCGAGAAAAAGCCTGCGGATGCGCTCAAGCATATCGAGCAGGTCCTTGACACGTATGGTAACCCCAATTCGCGAGTTGGCAAGCAATTTTCATATTTTGCTCCCTTTTTCTTGTGGCAGAAGGCCGGAATTCTCTGTGATATGGGTGAATACGATAAGGCCTGCGCAACGTACAAGGATCTTGCTTCTAATGCGGCTTACAAGGAGCGCTCGATGATTGAACGCTCCAAGGTGCTGCCAGGGTGGAGTGATGAAGGGTATGCACCCTTGCTTACGATGGCTCTTTTCCAGCAAGGATTGGCACGCTATCAGCAGGCCAACGGCGCGAATGGGAAAGAAGGCAAACGTGAGATGTTCGAGCAGTGCATTCCCCTGCTGGAGGAATACTTGGGACTTTATGATGGGGGTAAGGTTTCCCAGCGCGAGAAGAAGATGAAAGTGGACGGTCAAGTATGTGCGCTGCTGTTGCAGGCATACTTACAGAAAGAACAGCCTGACTTTAACAGGGCAGGCGTCTACATGGAGCGAATGGGCAAGGCAAAGGCCACCCTGCCAGATGACATGGTTATGAATGCGCTGGGTACCGTGATGCGCGTTGCCTCTGAGAACCCGCAGTATATCGAGTGGGGATCCAAGATGATTGAGTCCAACCCTGGTAGCTTCCACGTGGCTCCGCATCGACTGGCTCCCTATGCAGGCAATCTATACAACTATGGTGTGCGTTCTGTTCGGCTCATGGAAGAGAGTTTGCATGCCGGAAATATGGATCAGACGCTCGCCTGCTTCCGCACTGCCAACAAAATTTTTGGAATTATGCCCGATACTGTGGAGGCACGAGACTCGCTAATGGGTGTCGTGAAGCTTGTTGGTCCGTCTGCACGCTCCGTGGCAGATAAAAACATGGGAATTACCTACGTGGGAGACCGCAGTAAGGGCTACGCTGAGCGGCTTAACACCCTCATTAATGACCATACGGAGTTGGAGGCCTACACGGTGCTCACTCTCGCGAATGCGGCGGTGCGCATGGGGTCGAGTCGGTTGGCTAAGGCGGGAGTCAAACTCATGCTGGAGCGCTATCCACACCTGCGCCAACAAGGTGGTGAGAAAAAAGAACTGCGCGACTTAAACTACCTGCAATATTCTCAGCTCTGCCGAGCTACGGGGGATGAGACGACTGCTCTCAAGTATGAGGACAGGCTGAACCCCGAAAATGTGGGTGATGGGAACAAGAATGTGGTGGCCATCAACAAAATGATTCGCCTCACAAAGGAGAAGCAGTGGGAGCGCGTCATCCCCGCGGCAGATGAAGTCCTCGCAGGTCTTAGCAAGGAGAGTGACCCGCTCAATTACGTGGGTGCATGCTTCTCCAAAATTGCTGCCCTCTACTATCTGTCGCGCATGGATCAGGTTGTGAAGGCAGGAACAGAGTTGCTTGAATCTGGTATGCTCACCCCGAAAGAGGGAGGGCTCACCCCGGAGCAAGTGCTCAATTACGAGCCCCAGACCATGTATTTTGTCATGGATGCTTACAAGGAGCTCGGCGCTAAGGAACCGAAAAATTATGACAAAGCGATGGCCATGGCTGATGCTTTCATGCAGAAGTATCCCTCCATTAATCTTCAGGAAAATAGTATGGCGCCCAATGTGTACTTTGACGCTATTACCGTGCTCATGAAACGTCGTGGTCATGGAGATGAAAACGCTGATAAAGCAGATCTTCAAAAAGCCCTGCGCTATTGCGAGGTGATTGCCAAAAACTGGAAAGATCATGAACTTTATCCTACTTCCCGACTGCTTGCGGGCAGCATTCTCATCAATGGGGATGACGATTCGGCAAAACCCAAGGGTATCGAAGCTTTGGAGGAGTGCGTGCCTGCTGCGCTCAAGCTGGAGGACGGCAAGGGTAAACCTGCGGCATCTAACGCTCTCTTCTGGCTCGTTTCGTTCGCGCCGGAATACCCACGTGAGGGGGAGGATGCCTCGGCCTTGGCTGCACGCGTGAAGGGCTATTTTGACACTTATTGGCAGAATGTGGACAGTGAGGGTGATGCATATGCCCTTCAGATGGCCTCTTTGCAACTCTCACGCTCGTTAGAGTCAAAAGATGTTGCTGCGTACGAAGCTGCGCTTGCCAACGCTCAGAAGGTGATCGCCCGCGAAGCAACGTCTGACTTTAAGAATAACGTTCATAATCCTGAATTGGAGCGTACGATTAACTCCTACGTCGATTCTTACGTGAACGGTGAGAAAACTTTTCACGACAAGGTGCTCACTTTGGAGGAGAAAACACAGCATTTGACCAATTTCCCGGGCATTGATCCGCAGGATAAGTATAGCAACGCTATTCTTCGCATGGCTTTGCTCAATTCCATGAATGAGGCCATGGTATCTGCTAAGCGTGGAGGCAAGACGGAGGAAGCGGCTGCATTGGAGCGTAATATTGCGCGCTCCTTCCGCCAAATGCGTGATGCCTTTAAACCGGAAGATCTGACCAACTTCATATGCGTTCAGGTTGGTAATTTCGAGGTAGATTATGCGCGCCGTTTCCAAGCGGGCAGTCCAGAGCGTAAGCAGGAGGTCGAGGTGGCTCTTTCTTACTATACCCAAGTGCTTGAGCGCGGTACGGACTACCAGAATGAGGCTGAATTGGGAAAAGCTCAGGCTCTCTCTTTGTCGGATGATTCTGCAGCTCAGCAAGAGGCTTTTTCCCTCTATACAAAGCTCTCTTCTGTGCAGGATCCTTCAGTCGTCGGACCTGCTCTCATTGGCCTTACTGACTTAAATATGATTACGGGCAACTACCAAGGGGCTGTGGATAGTGCCAGTAAATTCATGAATGTGCGCGGTGGTAGCACACCGCGTGAGCGTTTGGAGATGATGCTTAAGCTTGCGGAGGCATACTGTTCTTCTGGTAAGGTTCAGGAAGGTATTCAAACTTATGTGAACCTCTACAGTCAAAACCGTGGCAACATTGCGTTTTCTGCTCCGGCAGTGAAAGGAATCATGACCCAGCTCTGGAAGCGCAATACTCCTTCCTCCGGCGATCGTTTGAAAAACAATTTTAAGCAATCTGACCATTGGCGCGCATGGAACACCGGGCGTGATTATGTGAACCAAATCCGTCGCGCTGGCATCGACAAGAAAATGTCGCCGAGCGAGCGTGACTTGTTTAACGAAGTAATACTACTCGTGGAGGAATACTCCAAAGATGCGGGAGTACAGCGAGAGGAAAAGGAGAAGAACGATTTCCAATCCCGACTTAGCAAGTAAATCGTACCTTGGTAACAACAATTTATTGACCCTACTGATATGAAGATAAAGCACGTTCTTATTTTGCTCTCCGGGTTGTTTGCAGCGTTGTCGCAGTTGTCGGCTCAAGAGCAGCAAGCAGCTCCGGCCTCTGTAACGCTTACCGCACAGGTGCAACCAAACAAAGGCAAGGCTCGCCGCATTATGATTATGGCACCTCCTTCTGTGACGAAAGGGGCGTTCCTCTGTCTGGTGTCGCGTGATGAACCGCCCGTGCCGGATCAAACGAAAAATTACAAGATGTTCTTCATTGAATCTCCGGTGGACTTGGCTAACGCGCTGCGCGCTTATTCCAACGACGACTTGAGCAACGCAAAACGCCAGTTGGCGCGCGTGCGCTCCACCTATGCCGGTTTTGCTGGTCTGCCGAATAACCCGTCCACTATGGCTGCGCTCATGGAGCTGAGCTGTAATGCACGAGCCTTAGATTGGGGCAATTTGGGCAAGGCTGCTGCTGACTTTCCGTCACCTAAGATGCTGGAATCTCATGACCGTGTGAAAGTGGAGGCTGCAGCTATCTTGAGCAAGGTCAGTGATGATCCTTCCACGGCAGAAGAACGAAAAAAGGAGGTCGAGGGGGCTATCGCATCAGCCGCCAAATCACCTGCTGTCACTTCTGAAGTATACACCTGGCTCAAGTATGCCTTGGGCCGCGCTTTGGCCAGCAACATCCCTGCAGAGGAGATTCAGAAAAGCATTAGCCGTGAGCACGAGGAACTTGCTAGCTTGGCGGTGGATGCTTACTGTGAAGCCGTGGCTTCGTCTCACGGCCGTTTCATGGAAATACCCGTGGATGCTATGCACCGCGCCTTTCGAATTCTGTGGGCAATGCCGGGAGTGAAGGAATACGTCCCCAAAGCTAAGAAAAAGATGGACAAAAAGGTGTGGGAAGCTGCTCCTTACAACTTCCGTGACGCCGTGGCTCTCGCTTATTTGCTACGCAATGTCTACGCCCCGCAGATCAGGGATGAAAGTATTTCTACAGCATCTTCTCTCTACTTCAACGAGCAACTAGGAGTAGATAAAGGAGCCAAGAAGTAATACAGCAGATCCATTTTGGCAGGCAGGTGGAGTTCCGTAATGATCTTCACTTGCCTTTTCCCTTTTTATCTCCTTCATTGAAAAAATTAGCCCCTTTTTCTGATCATGCATGACATGCTAGTGCGACTCTACACCTTGCCGAGTCCGGATACTGCTGTGCGGGAATTGGGGAAACGGGGTATCCGCATCCGTCGCTGCATGCCTTACGAACTGCTCACCTTGCAGTCTTGGGTTGCGGCAAACTTTAGCCCCAAATGGGTGAGCGAAGCTACTGTAGCCATGTGCCACCAGCCGGCTGGCTGTTTTATTGCCACGCAGGATGCGGCTATCCTTGGTTTCGCGTGTTTGGATGCTACCATGCGCGGTTTCCTGGGGCCCATGGGATTGACAGAGATCGCCCGGGGGCAGGGGATTGGTCGGGCCCTCCTACTCACCGCACTCCAAGAAATGCGCCACATGGGTTATGCCTATGCCATACTGGGAGGTGTAGGACCGGCGGACTTTTACCGTAAGGTCGCCGGTGCCGTAGACATCCCGGAATCCAGCCCCGGCATATACGAGGATCTATTGCCAGATCCGCCTCATTGCTGAGTGCATGCCCAATCACCCTATCTGCAAAGTTTTTTCATTTTCTCCTCATTTTTCCATCTCTTTACCTTGACACAGCCCCTGATTCTTGCTAAAGTGCAAGGGAAGAACTGCTTCACTCTACCCATGAAATGTACCATTTTTGCTGCGTCCTGCGCTGTTTTAGTTTCTCTCACATTCAGCTCCTGCCAGAAGGAGAGCAAGAGCGTTGTTGAGCTTGCTCACGATCTTACTACTGAGCTTCGGGCTGTCACAGATACTGCTACTGCGGATGCTCACGCTCCCCGTGTAGCTGTGCTTAACAAGCGTTTTGAGAATGCAAAGGTTCGGGTGCTTGCCTTGAATGATACAGCACTTTACCGTGCTGCTGAGAGCGACTCTGAGAGTGTGGGGACGGATTACGCTGCCGCCATGAAAGCACTTGCTCGAGAGATCGGTCGAGTTCGCGCTAGTTTTCCTGTTACCAGCAGTGATGGCGAAGTCGACTCGGATCGGCTTCTTATCACTATCGCCCAAACGCATGGAGCCACGGGCACTCCGGACGAGCTTAAAGAAGAGGGGGTGCGCTATATGCAGGACACGAACAACCAGCATGAGACACCGGGTGACTTTGCCGAGTATTACGGTTCTGAAAAACTCCGCGATGCCTTGGCATATCGTGCTTCGGTGACGTCTGTTTCTAACATGAAGTTTGATTCGGCTGCTGACGTTCCGGCCGTGCCTGCTCTGAAAGATGAGCCGCAAGAAGTGCCAACTGCTACTTCAGGACAGGAATCGGATGGTGGTGCGACATCCTCTGGTGACGAGTCTGAATCTTCTGAGTCGGAGGATTCCGGAGACGAGGAACTATAATAGACTCCACCCACGCTTTTTCACGCGCCGCACATTAACTGCGGCGCGTCTTGCATGAGGGTGGTGCAGTCGTTGGACTTTATCTGCAATTTGCATGCCTCGCTATCTGTTCACCTGTGCGTACGATGGCGAGCCATGGCATGGCTGGCAAAGCCAGGTCAATGGCAACACCGTACAAGATTGCATTGAATCTGCCATTGCGCGCATTCTCGGCTTTTCATTGCGCATTCACGCCGCAGGGCGTACCGATGCCGGTGTGCATGCGCTTGGACAGTGTTTCCACGCAGATGTGCCAATTACGTGCCGCATGGGGGAGGAAGCGTGGCTAGCCGCGTTGAATGCGCAATTGCCACTTTCTGTGCGTGTCCTTAATGTGCGGGAAGTCTCGCCGGATTTTCATGCGCGTTTCAGCGCATGCGGAAAGGAGTATGAATATCGCATTTATCGAGCCCCCGTTCTGCTACCTCACTTCGCTGGACGTGTTTGGCATTGTAGACGACCTTTGAATATGGTCACGCTGAGGCGTGCATTGAAACTCTATTGCGGTGAACACGATTTTCGACGATTTGCAGCCCGGCGAGGTAATGAGCCGTTCCCTGTACCTCCCGGGTTCTTTACGCGCACCATATTTTCTGCTTCCGCAGGACAGCATGCAGATATGCTTACGATCCGTTTTTCCGGATCCGGCTTTCTGTACCGCATGGTACGCATGCTCGTTGGAACGGCTATACAGGTTGCTTGCGGCGCTATATCGCTCTACGATGTTGAAGAGGCACTACAGCACTCGGAAGGAGCATCGTCGCATTTTTGCGCCCCGGCTGGCGGACTCTACCTGGTGCGCGTTTTCTACGATGAGCCCTGGCTATAGTGCTTTCATGTGCAGTTGCGTGTGAAGGAGAATTTCTCTCCACGGATCATGGAATCTGTGACGTTGGAATGTGAGCGGGGGATAACTCGATGGAATTATCGTGACCGTGGCATACAGGGATGAGTTTCGGCAGTATTGCTTGTTTGGATCAATTCAATCCATGAACGTCGGTAATCTATGCGTCTACTCGTTGCGTCCGGTTTTTTGAGACTTCCCGCTTTTAATCATGCTTCCCTAGGATTTTCCCCGCTTCAGTTCCCGTACGCACCGATTGTAAAAAAGCGCGCGCTGCCTCTCGGCAACACGCGCTTTAGTAATTGACATACCGATTACATTACATATCCGTACTCGTGGAATCGGTGGGGTTGGTATGCTCCTTCCCGCCATTATCTTTGCAGCGTTCCATGAACTGTTGAGCCTTCTCCTCATCCTTATCTACGCCTTTGCCGTGTTCGTACATGTGAGCAAGTGCACGGCATGCGGTGGGATTCCCCTCCTTTGCAGCCCTCATCAAGCCTGGCAGAGCATGCGTGTACATTGCTTCTGCTTTTTCTGGATCCTTTTTCATTCCGTTCACTCCATTTTCAGTGATGTAGGCTATGGCATACTGCGCAATCGGGTCACCATTTGCCGCCGCCAGCGTCATGGTGTCCACATTTAGCCAATACGTTTCATCGCATGAAGCTCCCGATCCATCCGTATTGCAGGTGATGGATGGCGCTGTGGCATCCTGACCACCCGTGGTTGTCGTATCGTTTGTGGCACCCATGGCCAGGAAGCTGCTCAATGCTGTTGCTATAATAATTGCTCTTGTTTTCATAGGTCACCAGCATGCATCTACCTGTGCCCATTGGCAATCTAATTTTACCACCCATTAGCGCACTCTATTTTGTCTCTTTGACAAAAAAATGTATCTTTTCGCGAAATTGTGGTTGACGTGACGCAAAAAGTCGTGTATATTCTCCCCGCTTTTCCGTCCCTTCGTGGGATGGCTCTGGAGCGTGATCGCTTCTGTAGCTCAGTGGTAGAGCGCATCCTTGGTAAGGATGAGGTCGCGGGTTCAAGTCCCGCCAGAAGCTTTGATGCTCTGCAAGAATAAGCAGCTCAAACTAATTCAGAAACATTATGGCTAAAGAAGCATTCCAGAGAACCAAACCCCATGTGAACGTGGGGACGATCGGTCACGTTGACCATGGTAAGACTTCCCTTACGGCTGCAATTACTAAGGTTCTTGCAGACCAGGGTAAGGCTGAGTACAAAGCATACGATCAGATTGACGGTGCCCCCGAGGAGCGCGAGCGTGGTATTACCATCTCCACCGCCCACGTCGAGTACCAGACTGACAAGCGCCACTACGCTCACGTTGACTGCCCAGGGCACGCCGACTATGTGAAGAACATGATCACCGGTGCTGCTCAGATGGACGGCGCGATCCTTGTCGTGTCCGCTGCAGACGGTCCTATGCCGCAGACTCGTGAGCACATCCTGCTTGCTCGTCAGGTAGGCGTGCCTTACATTGTCGTGTACATGAACAAAATGGATCTTGCGGATCCCGAGCTTGCCGAGCTGGTGGAGATGGAGATTCGTGAGCTCCTTTCTTCCTATGACTTCCCGGGTGACGAGATTCCTATCATCAAGGGCTCTGCCGTGAAGGCGCTGGAGGGAGATCCGGATGCCGTCAAGTCCATCTTGGACCTCATGGAAGCCGTGGACACCTACATCCCGACTCCGGAGCGTCCGATTGACAAGCCGTTCCTGATGCCGGTGGAGGACGTGTTCTCCATCTCCGGTCGTGGCACGGTGGCTACCGGTCGTATTGAGCGTGGCGTCATCAACAAGATGGAGGAAGTGGAAATTGTGGGTATCAAGCCGACGGTGAAGACGGCCGTGACCGACATTGAAATGTTCCGTAAACTGCTCGACAAGGGCGAGGCCGGCGATAATGTGGGTGTGTTGCTGCGCGGCATCAAGAAAGAGGACATTGTGCGCGGTCAGGTGATTGCCAAGCCGGGTTCGGTGACTCCTCACACCGCTTTTGAGGCGGCTGTGTACGTGCTTACCAAGGAGGAAGGTGGTCGTCATACCCCGTTCTTTGCGAACTATCGTCCGCAGTTCTATTTCCGCACCACGGATGTGACCGGTACCGTTACCTTGCCGGAAGGCACGGAGATGGTGATGCCCGGTGACAACGTGACCATCGGCGTAGAACTCATTACCCCCATCGCAATGGAGGAAGGTATGCGCTTCGCAATCCGCGAAGGCGGTCGTACCGTGGGCGCCGGCAAAGTGGCCAAGATCAAGGCCTGATTGAGCCGCCGTCCACATCAAACTATCAAACCCCACAGCTACATCCGGCATTGTAACCGCAGGGTGTAGCTGATGCGGATGGCGGGGGATGCTTCACGAACCGATGGGCATCCCCCAGCCGTCCGAATGAAAACAGAAATCCATAGGGTATTAGCTCAATTGGTAGAGCAGCGGTCTCCAAAACCGCGTGTTGGGAGTTCGAGTCTCTCATACCCTGCGTAAGCCCGGCTCACACCGCCCTATCCAGCCTACAATCACACCATGTTCCGCAAGATTTCACTCTTTATTTCCGCAATCAAAAGTGAGCTGAAGAAGAGCTCTTGGCCGTGGGAAAGTGACCCCAAGGTGAAGGGATTTCGCAAGTACCGCGAGCTGTGGAGTTCTACCTTGGTGGTACTCATTGCCATGGTGTTGTTGGGCGCTTATGTCGCCTTTTTTGATTTTGTTATGGCTCGAGTTGTGACTTGGGCTGTTGAGCAACTTTCCTGATTTACTGATCTTCTCTCAATCCGTTTCCCCCTATGTCCCGCCCCTACGAACGCAAATCAGCCGCACCCCGCAAAGTACCAGCCGCGCAGGATCAGTGGTATGTGCTCCATGTGCTCTCCAATAAGGAGCGCCGCGCTGTGGAAAATCTCAAGCGGCTTTTCAAGGAAGACGAGGAGTTGGGGGCGCTGTTGCAGAGTGAGCCGCTCGTTCCGACGGAAAAAGTGGAAGAGGTGCGCAATGGCAAAAAAGTAGTGCAGGAACGTAAGCTTTACCCCGGCTACGTGTACCTCAATTTCGCACTGCGGGATTCTGCCACAGGAGCACTCAATAACGATGCGTGGTATAAGATTCAGGCGGTAGATGGCGTTATTAGCTTCGCTTGCGGACGCAGTAAGGAACCCCTCCCTATGTCTGCCAAAGATGTGGCGGATTTCAAACGTGAAGTTGAGAGACGAAGCGAGGGTACACGCCAGAAAATCGTTATCAACGTGCAGGATGAGGTCGTGGTGCTGGAGGGCGCCTTCCAGGGTGAACGGGGCATCGTGGAGGAAGTTGATTCGGAGCACGGTCGCCTGCGCGTGGGCGTGACAATGTTCGGGCGTTCTAATCCGTTGGATCTGGACTATACGCAGGTGCAGATCGTGCCGGAGGATGAGCGTAATATCCCACGCAGTGAATAAACCACTTTGTCCGCGCCGTCGCTTCTTCCTCGGTGCGGATATCACAAACACATAAAACCATGGCAAAAGAAGTAGTCAAAACCATCAAACTGCAGATTCCTGCTGGTGCGGCAAATCCGTCGCCGCCGGTGGGTCCTGCTCTTGGTCAGGCGGGTGTCAACATTATGGGCTTCTGCAAAGAGTTCAACGCCAAAACTCAGAAGCAGGCCGGTGATGTTCTCCCCGTTGTGATCACCGTCTATAAGGACAAGTCCTTCGACTTCATCACCAAAATGCCGCCGGCTGCTAACCTTCTCAAGAAGGCTGCCGGTATCTCCTCCGGTTCTGGGGAACCTAATAAGAACAAGGTTGCCAAGATAACCAAGGAGAAACTCATGGAGGTGGTCAATACGAAGATGCCTGACCTGAACACCAAGTCTCCTGAGGCAGCCGCCCGCATCATCGCCGGCCAAGCTCGTCAGATGGGTATCGAGGTGGAAGGTCTCTGACCCCTTTCTCTATCCGCAGGAGGGATCTTATCTACAACCCCAAACCCCGCACGTACTGCAAATCATCATTATGTCAATTAAGCATTCCAAACGTTACACACAAGCTGCAGGCTTGGTTGATTCTGCCAAGACCTACACCGTCGAGGAGGCTGTGGAACTCATGAAGAGTCTCCCCGCTCCTAAGTTCGACCCCACGGTCACTGTTTCCTTCCATCTTACTGTGGATCCGCGTAAGTCCGACCAAATGGTTCGTGGCTCCGTGGCTCTGCCTCACGGCACCGGTAAGAATGTCCGCGTCATTGTCTTTGCTCAGGGCGAGGCCGCTCAGGCTGCCTTGGAGGCCGGAGCTGAAAAAGTAGGCTTGGAGGATCTTATCAAGGAGGTGCAGGGCGGATTCCTTGCATTCGACAGTGCAATCGCCACCCCAGATGCCATGGCTCAGGTGCGCAAGATTGCCCGAGTGCTCGGTCCTCGTGGTCTCATGCCCAACCCCAAAACCGGTACGGTCACCGATGATACAGCCAAAGCCGTGCGCGAAGTGAAGGCTGGCCGCGTTGATTACAAGGTGGACAAAAACGCCAACATATCTGCGGCGGTAGGAAAGCTTTCCTTCACTCCGGAGCAGCTTGTGGAAAATCTCCGCTCGCTCATCGCCTCTGTTGTGAAGGCTCGTCCCTCAGCAGCCAAGGGGGGGTACATTGCATCCGCTACGGTTGCTTGTTCCATGAACCCGGGAATTACCCTCAACACTACGGAATACTCCAAGCTCTGAGAACTTGAACACCCTATAATTAGATTATATGAGTACAGAAAAGAAAGTGAATGCTGATAAAGAGACCATCATAGCTCAGCTTCTTGAGAAGGTGAATGGTTCTCCTTTCCTCATTGTCATTGACTATACCGGGGTGACTGTGCCGGAGTTTACTGCGCTGCGCGCCTCGCTCGCGGCCGGTGGAGCTTCTTGCACGGTGGCTAAGAATTCCTACATGGTTAAGGCCTTGACTCAGGCTGGTCTCCCGGACATCTCAGCTTCCCTCAAGGGGCAGACCGCCTATGTTACAGGTCAGAATGATATTTGCGCTGCCGCCAAGGTCATCAACACTTTTGCAAATACCTCCAAAAAGGCTGCCTACAAGACAGGTATCCTGGATGGAGCTGAGCTCACGCCAGATAAACTGCGTGCTTTGGGTGATCTGCCCAGCCGTGAGGTTCTGCTGGCTACTCTGCTTGCGACCATAAATGGCGCCGGTGCTGCTCTGGCTCGCGTCATTAAGGCGTATGTCGATAAGGAGGGAGGCTCGGACCAGTAAAAACTGTGTCATAATAAAAAAAAGTCTTGATCGGATGGCAATGGTGTGGTATCACACCCGCGCCTGATAGAATTAGGTTCTCTGTCGGCTCTCCGGCCGGTGAGAACTGAAATGGGTGAGGAGCCCTCATCCGCGACAAGAACCAATTAAACTATACTACAACAATGGCTGATATCAATACAATCGCTGAAGAACTCGGCAAGCTGACCATCTTGGAGGCTGCTGAGCTTGTCAAACTCCTGGAAGAGAAGTGGGGTGTTTCTGCTGCGGCTCCTGTGGCTGCTGTGGGAGGCGCTGCCGCTGCTCCTGCGGAAGCTGCTGAAGAAAAGACCGAGTTCAACGTTGAACTTACGGACGCCGGTGCCAACAAGATTGCCGTTATTAAGGCTGTGCGCACTGTCAAGACCGGAATGGGTCTGGCAGACGCCAAGAAGCTTGTTGAGAGTGCCCCGGCACTCGTACTTGAAGGTGCCTCTAAGGAGGATGCCGACAAGGCGAAGGCCGAGCTCGAAAAAGCCGGTGCCAAGGTTACCATCAAGTAACCCGTCGCCTTTTGCGAGAGCAGGGGAGGATTTTGTCCTCCCCTGCGCTTGGCATATTCTCCGCTTGCTTTCGCAAGCCGATTTTCGTCCCTCCAATCCTCCAAAACCTTTACCTAGGATCGACCCGGTGCACTTGGTGCATCCACCTCTCGTAGCACCGGGTCGGTTTTAGTTCAGATAAAACCGGCCATGCGCCCGGGTTCCGGGCGCAAAACCTAATTTCCGCGCACTCCATGTCCAAGCCCAAACAAGAGCGAATCAGTTTCGGTAAAATCAAAGAAGTCATTCAGCCGCCGAATCTCATTGAGATACAAACCAAATCCTACGAAGAGTTTCTTCAGCGGTTTACAGCCCCTGGGAAGCGCCTCAAGATGGGGCTGCAGGCTGTGTTGACCGAACATTTCCCGATTGAGAGCTACGACTCGCAGATCCGGTTGGAGTTTGTATCCTACGAAATATCGCCGCCCAAGACCACCGACTTTGCTTCCATTCGTTCCGGGGAGACGTACAGCTCTTCGCTTTACATTCGCTTCCGCTTGAAGTGCAATGATTACACCGCTGAGGAGGACGTTTACATGGGCGAGATTCCTATGATCACCGATCGTGGGACATTCGTCATCAATGGAGCAGAGCGCGTCATTGTCGCTCAGTTGCACCGTTCACCGGGCATCTGCTACGAGAAAACACGCCACGCCAATGGCAAGGAGCTCTACTCTTTCCGCATTATTCCGGATCGCGGTTCATGGTTAGAGGTACAGTTCGACACGAACGACCTCATGTACGTGTATCTTGATCGCCGCCGCCGCCGCCGCAAGTTCTTGGCGACTACTTTCTTGCGTTATCTGGGATATGAGTCGGATCGTTCCATCGTCGAGCAGTTCTACACCATTCAAAAGCTGCGCGTTGCCGATGTGAGCGGTGATGAATTGGAGTACCTCGTCCCCTTCGAAGACGTGAAGTTCAGCGAAAAGAATTCCCAACGTCCCGCATCCGTCATTGCTAAGGCATACGAGCCGCTCAGTCTTGCAACCATCCGCCGCATGCAGGAGCTCGGCATCAAAACCATTGAGGTCATTGACCAGCGCGAGGACGAACTGCTCGTCAAAACTCTTAAAAAGGATCTTTCTTTCGATCGTGATAGTGCACTCAAGGAAATCTTCCGCAAGTTCCGCCCCGGCGATCCCACCTCTGTGCAGCAGGCTGCCGCGGCTCTCGATCGCCTCTTCCGCGAGGAGAAGCGTTATGACTTGACCCGGGTGGGACGTTACAAAATTAACCTGAAGCTTGGGCTGGATGTTCCGGAGGATGTCCGTCTTATCCAGCCAATTGACTTCCTCACTGCAGTCAAGTACTTGTTGCGTCTTCGCCATGGTGAGGGTTCTGTGGATGATATCGATCACTTGGGCAATCGACGAGTGCGCGCGGTGGGTGAACTCATCGCTAACCAGTGTCGAGTAGGCTTCGCTCGTACCGAGCGTTTGGTGAAGGAGCGTATGACTCTCTGCGACACCACGCGAAACGATCTGACGCCCAGCAAGCTCATCAACCCGAAGGCTCTTAGCGCTGTTATCCGCGATTTCTTCGGTCGCAGTCAGCTTTCCCAGTTCATGGATCAGATCAATCCTCTGGCTGAGCTCACGCATAAGCGTCGTCTCTCCGCTCTTGGTCCGGGCGGTTTGAATCGTGATCGTGCCGGCTTCGAGGTGCGCGACGTGCATCCTTCGCATTACGGACGTATCTGCCCCATCGAGACGCCAGAAGGTCCCAATATCGGGCTTATCAACTCCCTTTGCACCTACGCGCGTATCGACGAGTACGGATTCATCGAGACTCCTTTCCGCAAGGTCAAAACCATTCAGAAAAAGAACAAGAAAGGCGAGGTGACAGACACCGAGGTCGTCATTACCAATGAGGTGGAGTACCTTTCCGCCGACAAGGAGGAGTACCATCTCATTGCTCAGGCCAACAACCCCATTGACAATGACAACGGGCATGGCCACTTTGTGAGACCTCGTGTTACCGCACGTGAGCACGGCGAGTTCATTGAGGTTGATCCCCGCCGCGTGGAGTACATGGACGTGTCTCCCAAGCAGATCATCTCTATTGCTGCCGGTCTCATTCCATTCTTGGAGCACGATGATGCTAACCGTGCACTTATGGGTGCCAACATGCAGCGCCAGGGCGTGCCTTTGATGGTCAATCAGGCTCCGCTTGTCGGAACCGGCATTGAGGCCAAGTGTGCCCGCGATAGTGGCGCCGTCGTTGTGGCTGCAGGTCCCGGTGTTGTGGCCTCCGCAACGGCCGAATATATTGTCACCACCAAAGATGGCGAGCTTCCTGTGGCTCCCCAGCGTTGGCTGAGCGATCCGGAGAGCATCAAGACGGATCCCGACAAGGGCATCTATGTGTACCAGCTGCGCAAGTTTATGCGGTCTAACGCTTCGACCTGCATCAACCAACGCCCCATTGTGGCGCGTGGCGATAAGGTGAAGGCCGGCGATGTGTTGGCGGATGGTCCCTGCACGGACGGGGGTGAGCTCGCTCTCGGTCGTAACGTGCTGGTGGCTTATATGTCTTGGTACGGTTACAACTTCGAAGATGCCATCATCATTTCTGAGCGCTTGGTGCAGGAGGACGCCTACACCTCGATCCACATTGAGGAATTCGAGGAGAAGGCACGCGACACCAAACTTGGTCCGGAAGAAATCACCCGCGATATTCCCAACGTTGGTGATGAGGCGCTCAAGAACTTGGGCAGTGACGGCGTGGTACGTATCGGCGCCGAGGTAAAGCCCGGCGATATTCTCGTGGGCAAGATCAGCCCGAAGAGCGAAACAGATCTCGCCCCGGAGGAGCGTTTGCTGCGCGCCATCTTTGGTGAGAAAGCGGCGGATGTGAAAGATACCTCCCTGCGGGTGCCGCCCGGCACCACGGGCGTGGTCATGGATGTGCGCATTGTGCGCTCCGTTGCCCCGGGCGCTCCGGAGTTGGATTCCGAGAAAGAAGCCCAGAAACAACGTAAGAAGGTGGATGAGGAATATGTGCGTGACAAGAAGAACCTCATCGATCTGCTTACGAGCCGGCTTTCCGATCGCTTGCTCGGTGAGAAGATTCCTCTGGAGGTCACTCGCGTGGGGTCCGGCGAGGTGCTTATTCCTGCCAATCGCAAAATCACCAAGACGCTTCTTCACAACCTGGCCGAACATCACGACCAAATTGACATGAACGAAAGTCCGGTGCGCAATCAGATCTTCGAGATCATCAACGCATACGAGCCCCGCTTCCGCGACCTCGACGAAGAGCGTGATCGTAAGCTCGACCAAATTGAGGCCGGTGCAGAAATGGAACCCGGCGTTGTCACCGAAGTGAAGGTCTATATCGCCACCAAGCGCAAGCTCGGTGTGGGTGATAAGATGGCCGGCCGTCACGGTAACAAGGGCGTGTGTTCTCGTGTGCTCCCCGTGGAGGATATGCCCTACTTGGAAGATGGTACCCCGGTGGATATCATCCTCAATCCTCTCGGCGTGCCTTCTCGCATGAACGTGGGACAGGTGCTTGAGGCTCACTTGGGTGTAGCGGCCAAGGCACTCGGGTTCAAAGTTGCGACCCCCGTGTTCGATGGTATCGACGAGACCAAGATATGGGACTACATGAGTCAGGCCAAGAAGGTGCCAGGCTTCACATGGGTCGGCGATGGCAAGGATGGTACTGTGGCCGGCAAGAGCCGCCTCATTGATGGCCTCACCGGTGAGTATTTCCACTACCCCGTGGTGGTCGGTTACACCTATATGCTCAAATTGAACCACCTTGTTGCCGACAAGGTGCACGCTCGTGCCGTTGGCACCTACTCGCTTGTCACTCAGCAGCCGCTGGGTGGTAAGGCTCAGCATGGTGGCCAGCGCTTCGGCGAGATGGAGGTGTGGGCCATGGAGGCTTACGGCGCTGCGTACACGTTACAGGAGTTGCTCACTGTCAAATCTGACGATGTGCAGGGACGCACCCGCATTTACGAGAATATCGTGCGCGGCGACAACTCGCTGGAGGCTGGTACGCCGGAGTCCTTCAACGTGCTCATCAAGGAAATGCAAGCGCTCTGCTTGAATGTGCAGCCGATCGAGAAGCGGTATCATGATGGCTCGAATCCTCAGGAGGTGGATGTCTTCCAAGTGCTGGCTGATGTGGCTGACGAGGAAGAGATCGAGAAGGATGTGCAGGATTACGAGGATATGATTGAGATTCGCCTGGACGGCTCGGAACCCGATCTTTCCAATCCCATCGACCTGCATGCAGATGATGATGAAAATGATCGCTAATCCCTGATAAAACAACCTTCAATCTCTTACATTTATGTCTCAAGCCGATATTAACAACGAGAAGCCCAAAAACTTCGACCAGGTTTGCATCACCGTGGCTAGCCCGGATGACATCCGTCGCTGGTCCAGCGGCGAGGTGAAAAATCCGGAGACCATCAACTACCGCACTTTCAAACCGGAGCGCGGTGGCCTTTTCTGCGAGCGTATTTTCGGTCCCACCCGTGACATGGAGTGTTCTTGCGGTCGTTACAAAAGAGCCAAGAATAAGGGGATGATTTGCGATCGCTGCGGGGTGGAGGTCACCTCCTCCCGCGTTCGCCGCGAGCGCATGGGGCACATCAATTTGGCTGTGCCTGTCACCCACATTTGGTTCTACAAGTGCATGCCAAGCCGGATAGGTCTCATGCTGGACCTCACAGCAAAGGACCTAGAGCGCATTATCTACTACGAGGATTACATCGTCATTGATCCGCATGGTGTGAATGGTATTGAGCGAGGGCAGATCCTCAGCGAGCAGCAATACGAGGAGATTGTGGAGGACTACGGTGATGATGCTCCTGAGGCTGCCATGGGCGCCGTGGCCATACAGCGCTTGCTGGAGACCATTGACTTGGATGCTCTCATTGACCAATTGCGCCGTGAAATGGAGAAGACGAACTCCAAGCAGAACAAGCGTAAAATCGCCAAACGCCTGCAACTGGCTCAGGGGTTCCGCAGCAGCGGCTGCCATCCGGAGTGGATGGTGCTCACGGTGCTGCCGGTCATCCCGCCGGATCTGCGTCCGCTCGTTCCTCTGCCCGGTGGGCGTTTCGCCACCAGCGATCTCAATGACCTCTATCGCCGCGTGATCAATCGCAATAATCGACTCGTCGAGCTGGCTTCCCTCCAGACTCCGGAGGTTATTCGTCGCAATGAGATGCGCATGCTGCAGGAGGCCGTGGATGCCCTCTTCGACAACGGTCGCCATGGGCGTCATGTCACTGGCGCAGGCAATCGTCCGCTCAAATCGCTTTCGGACATGCTTAAAGGAAAGAGCGGGCGTTTCCGTCAGAATTTGCTTGGCAAGCGCGTGGACTACTCGGGTCGTTCGGTGATTGTGATTGGTCCGAACCTGAAGATGAATCAGTGTGGCTTGCCCAAGAAAATGGCACTTACGCTTTTTGAGCCTTTCATCATCCATCGCTTGAAGGAGCTCGGCTACGTGCATACGGTGCGTTCGGCCAAGAAGATGATTGACCGCAAGGAGACGGTGGTGTGGGATATCCTAGAGGAGGTGACCAAGGGACACCCTGTGTTCCTGAACCGTGCTCCGACGTTGCACCGTCTCTCGATTCAGGCATTCGAGCCTGTACTCATCGAGGGTTCAGCCATTCGTCTGCACCCGTTGGTGTGCACGGGGTACAATGCTGACTTCGATGGAGACCAGATGGCTGTGCACGTTCCTCTTTCCGTGGAAGCTCAGTTGGAGGCGCGCCTGCTCATGCTTGCGCCCAACAACATCTTCTCTCCGGCTTCCGGTAAACCTATTTCCACCCCGACGCAGGATATTATTCTGGGTGCGTACTACCTCACCCATACCCGCGCCAAAATTGTGAAGGAGAATCAGGACAATCAGCACCTGCTTCCTCTCTTTGAGTCGATTTCCGAGGTGGAGTTTGCCATTGCTTCCCGCAAAATTGGGTACCACGATTGGATTCGCCTTAAAAACCCCGACTACGGTAAGTCGGGCAAGGAGCTTGAACGCCTTTCTTTCAACCAGGAGAATGTTGATAAGAAAACCATCGTCACAACTGCGGGACGAGTGCGCTTCAACGAAATTTGGCCCAACGAGATTGGCTACATCAACCGCAACGTGGGTAAAAAGCAGCTCGGTGAAATTATCTGGCGTTGCTATCAGACCTGCGGTCAGAAGCGTACGGTGGAGACCTTGGACGCCCTGAAGGCTCTCGGCTACAAAGAGGCTACGCGTTCCGGGTGCTCCATCGGCATTGTGGACATGGTGGAGCCGGAGAGCAAGGATGCCCTCATTGCAGAGGCGTACAACGAGGTGACCAAGGTAACAGAACAGTATGAAGAGGGCCTTATCACCAACGGCGAACGCTACGAAAAAGTCGTGAATATTTGGTCTTCCACCACGGATGCCATTCAGAAGGAATTGTACACCAAGCTGGAGTACAATGATGGTTCTGCTGTGGCCAATCCGCTCTTCATGATGGTGGACTCCGGGGCTCGTGGTAACAAGGCTCAGATCAAGCAGCTCTCCGGTATGCGCGGCCTTATGGCTAAACCTTCCGGTGAAATTATTGAGCGTCCCATCACCTCCAATTTCCGTGAAGGTCTCTCTGTGTTGGAGTACTTCATCTCCACACACGGCGCTCGCAAGGGCTTGGCCGATACGGCTCTGAAGACTGCTGACTCCGGTTACATGACCCGTAAGCTTGTCGATGTGGCTCAGGACGTCATCGTGCGTGATGAGGACTGCGGCACTGACAATGGTATCGTGATGACTGCCATTTACGATGGCGAGGATGAGATAGCCACGCTTGCCTCCCGTATATACGGTCGCGTCACCTGCGACGACATCGTGGATCCCACCACGAAGCAAGTCATTGTGGCCAAAAATGAGATCATCACCGATGAAGCGGCCAAGCAAGTCGAGAAGGTGGGCATTGAGAAAGTGCGTGTGCGTTCCGTGTTGACCTGCGAATTGGGCAAGGGTTGCTGCGCGAAGTGCTACGGCTTGAATCTGGCGACCGGTTTGCCGGTGAAGGTGGGTGAGGCTGTGGGTATCATCGCGGCTCAGTCCATCGGCGAGCCCGGCACCCAGCTCACCATGCGCACCTTCCACGTGGGCGGCACCGCTACGGCAACCACCAATCGACCGGAGTTCGTCGCGAAGACAGCTGGTCGTGTCATCTACGATGAAAATCTTCGCGATCGCTGCGTGGAGGACGAGAACGGCAACAACGTTGTGCTCTGCAAGAACGGCAGCGTGAAGATTTACGACGCCGAGGGCAAGGAGCAGGAGGCTTATCAGCTCGCGATGGGTGCCGTGCTGCATGTCAAGGATGGGCAGCAGATCAAGGCGCAGACTCTCATTGCCGAATGGGATCCTTTCGCCATCCCCGTCATTGCCGAAGTCGGCGGTACGGTGGAGTTCGAGGACATGATTGAGGGTATTACTTGCCGTACAGAGGCTGGTCACACGGAGTCAGGTAAGGGTACCACGGTCATCATTGACCACCGTCAGGATCTTGCCCCTCGCATTATTGTGCACACCGGCAAGGGTGATAAGGACAAGCCTCGCGTGTATTCAATTCCCACCGGCGCTTACCTCGCTGTCTCTAATAAGCAGAAGATTTCTGCCGGTACTCAGATCGCCAAGACGCCCCGTAAGGTGCAGAAGACGAACGATATTACCGGCGGTCTCCCGCGTGTGGCTGAGCTCTTTGAGGCTCGCCGCCCGAAGGATACCTGCGTCCTTGCAGAGATTAACGGTATTGTGGCCATTGACGACGCCATGATTCGCGGCAAGAAGGTGGTTACGGTCTATCGCGATGCCGAGGCGCGTGATGCGGCTAAATCCCGCAAGCGCTCGACCAAGCTCTCTGAAAAGGATGAGAATGATGGCATGATTTCCCACAAGCACCTCGTCCCCATGGACCGCCATATCATCGTGCATGACGGTGACTTTGTACACGCTGGCGAGCCTCTCTCCGACGGTTCTGAAGCTTCGGACGAGATTCTGCGCATCTGCGGTAAGGAAGCCTTGCAGGAGCACCTCGTCAACAAGGTGCAGCAGGTGTACCGTGTGCAGGGTGTGGAAATCAACGACAAGCATGTGGAGATCATCGTATCCCAGATGCTGCGCAAGGTTCGCGTCAAGGATCCCGGCGATACCGGGTTGCTTTGGGGTGACGAGGTGGATCGTTCCGCCTTTGTGCGCATCAACAAGGAGACCGTCGAAATGAATGGTCGCCCGGCTGAGAGTGAGCCCGTGCTGCTTGGTATCACCAAGGCTTCTCTTAAGACGGATTCCTTCATCTCCGCCGCCTCTTTCCAGGACACGACGCGCGTCCTCACGGAGGCTGCCACGCTCGGTAAGACCGACCAACTGGAGGGCTTCAAGGAAAACGTCATCCTCGGCCACCTTATTCCGGCCGGCACGGGCTTTTCCAAGTATCGCAACATCGTTGTGGAACCTGCTCCGGGCGCTACCCCCATTCCCCGAGCCTCCTACGATGTCGATGAGGAGGTCTCGTCTCCGGATGATACGATCTCGGTTGGCGCTGAGGACTAATCCACTCGTTTAACTTTCTTTCCCGCCCGCCTCCTATCCTCGGGAGGCGGGCGGTTTTGAATTCTTTGCTTTGACGACGGATGCCTTTGCTCGTCATTCTCTTACGCTTTCGACTCATCGTCAAATTTGTCCAAACAACAACAATTTTGACAACACAATAAATAAAACGACTTTTTATTAGTTTGATGCAATAGATCCTTTATTTTTAATAAATAAAAAATAAGGAGCCAGTACATCTCTTTTCGAAAGCGATGTCCAGAAAAAATATTGCCATCTTCCATTTTCCTAGCGAGTTAGCATCAAAGTATCTCCGAATTTTTGGAAGAAGCTCAAGTGAAAAAATGAGGGATGAATCTCATAAGGCTTTTTTTAATGAGTTAATAACACAAGTCGATGCGTACATCGCTTTCGAAAAGAGATATACTTTCCTCCGTACCGAGGCTTTCGTGAAAATACGACGAGGGCCGAGGAAGAAATCATACTAAAAACATTCCTATGAAACTTTGTTTACCTCAGTTTTTACGTAATGCTCTGCTGGCAGCTCTCCTTTGCTCCACATTGGCATTTGGTACAGTTACTGTGACTGTGGATGGTCAGAATTCAAGTCTTGGGCAGTTGACGGGAACCCCGAGCGGATCGGTCAGTATTACGGTGAAGGACGAAGACGTAACCTTGAGTCAGCCTTTAACGCTAGATAGCAGTGTCGATCACTCTATTACCATAGAGGAAGGGCACAGTTTGACTATCAAGGGAGGACTCACGTATGATGCCGAGCAACTTGATTATGATGGACTGCTGGTGCCCATCTATGACCTCCAATTGTCTCTTTCCAATGGAGCTAAAATTATCTTTGCCTCCGGGGAGTCCAAACTGGGTGGAGTTTCCTTGTATGGTCGAGGAGGTGATGGTGAACTTGTTGTCCAAAAGGGAGCAAAGCTTACGTTGCAGTATGCTATTGTTTCAAGCGTTGGTTTGACGATTGAAGAAGGAGGAGAGCTTATCGCAGGAGATCAAGTGTACTGCTCCTTTTTGGATGGAAAAGGAACCCTTCGATTTGCGGGAAGCGTTGAAGATTGGTATGACGGGGAAATCTCCATTGGGGGAACCGGCGGCGTGTTTGAAGGTAATGTGGAGGGACGGGGTGACATAGATGTCGCGGGTGGAGGTTACGGAGAGAATTTTCTGCCGGCAGAACAAACTTTCACCAATGTTGTTGCGAAGGAAACGGAATTGTCGACGAGTTGGAGCAATGTAATCCTTTCTGGTTCCAAGAACGAGTTTCAAATGATAGATCTGGGAGATCCATACGCGATAGGATATGATGCATCCCTGCTTACGTCGATCCCTCAGGTAACAGATACGCTATCGATTGAAGCCGGCACGAAGGTTTCGCTTGGAAAGTTTTCTTTCTCAATCGAGGATATTGGTTCTGATCCTGAGGCAGGCGATTTCTGGGATTTAGGAATTGATGCTCCTCTCGTACAAAGAGGGGTTAGTTTCCGTATGGAGGATCGGTCGAAATTGGTGATGAAGTACGGTAAGGGCGAGACGGGGGCGAAGATTACGGCTTCTGCGGCAATTAATCTGACGACTACCATGTGGGAGGGACATGGTGACCCGACAAAGTTGACCGTTCGGGTGGAATTCGCAGAGAATCCTGGTAAGGATTTGAAGCAGCTTCTCATTCAGGCAAACGGCATCGTTCTCACATCTATGGGATACAGTCAGACGGGGAATATGTATAGTGATGACTACACGACAAGTTTCACCTTGCTGGAGCAATATACAGACGAGAACAGCGAAATAGAGCTGAACAAATGGCTCAAGGAAAATGTGACGGTAGAAGTGGACGACTACGAGGATCCGTACTTGGTCGTTAAAAAGAAGGAAGGAAGGCTTGTTCAACTATACGTGGTAGCCGAGGATGGCGCCAATCTCCCGGATGACCCAATCGATTCGGGTTCAGATGATCCCGGAACAGATACGCCGGGAACGGATACACCGGGAACAGATACGCCGGGGACAGATACGCCGGGAACATCCAATCCTGATACCATTTTTGCACCCATGGCAACCTCCGGCAACACGCAGGCTGGCGCAGGTATGCTCTACCATGCCATGAACCGGAACCTCCCATCCTCCTCGAAGCTTTCGGAGGTGGCGAACGTTATCGCGGAACTCGCCAACATAGGGCAGGGGGGACAGCCGGCGGTGGCCATGGCTGCGATGATTGCTGAGCCGGGAATCGCAGAGATGCTCATCAAGCAGACAGTCATCGATCCGGCCGTAGCCAAGAGCGAAGCGCAGAGGCTCATGTCTGCCGCGGTCGGCAGTGCTGTGCCGGCGCTGGGAGCCGCTCAGCGCGATGCTATGCGCGGACAGCTCTCACGCGCTACTTCGCGGGCGGCACGCCTCGGTCAAGCACCGGCGGCTCGTGGCGACTCCTCTCGGGGCATGCGCGTATGGATGGAAGGAATGGGCGGCAGCGCCAAGTTGGATCGGTCCGGGGATGAGTCTGGGTATGAACACAACGCATGGGGTGCCGGCGTAGGCGTGGAGAAAGAGCTTCGAGGAGGAGCCACCACTGTCGGTCTCTCCCTCGCTGCTTCCTACGGCGACCTGAAAGTCGATGCAACGGATCATGCCGAGGGAGATTTGGATACGTACTATGTGAATCTCTACGCTCATCATTGCAAGGGCAAATTCCATCACAGCTTCGTCGTGTCGGCCGGTTTCTCGGATGCGGAGTTAAATCGCACAATCCGTGGTGGCGTTGCTCCCTATGTGCTTGACTACGCCGCCAAGGGTAATACGAACGGCATCGGGTTTGGCGCTGCCTACGAGTTGGCTTATGACATATCCCTCAGTGAGCGACGGAACAGCCTTCTGCAGCCCGTGATTGGCCTTTCCCTCACTACCACGAAGATGGATGGCTACAACGAGGGTGGGGCCGGTGATGCCGGACTTCATGTGGGCGAACAGGAATCCACGCTGACAACGTTGACCGCGGGGGCTCGCTTCGTGTCTCAATGCGGTGGACAGGTATTGAGTCGCGCAGCCGTACTGGAGATGAGAGCCAATGTGGCAGTGGATATGGGCGACCGCCGCAGCAAGGCAGACGTTTCCTTCCTCGGCGACCGCAGCTACGGCGGACGTGTTCGTTCAGCCGAAACAGGAGTTGTGGGAGCGCAGCTCGGTGCGAGCGTCAGCGTACCTGTGAGGAACAACACCGTGCTTTACATGAATGGCGAGGCCGACTTGCGTTCCGGTTCCAGTTCATGGAACGTCGGTGCAGGGGTTAGCGTCACGTTCTGATAAGTCGCCTCACAGAATGGTCATCCATGTGCCGGGCATGGGGGTAATCCCATGTCCGGCGCACTGTGTTTACCTCCTGACTTTTGAGTCATCAGAGAAAAATGGTTCCATATGAATCTTAGGATCATAATCCTTTTCTGCTTAATGATATTGTAAGATAGACGCATGCGTATCTCTTTGTGAAAGCGATGTCCAGCATAAAAACACAGTCATCTCTTTTTTTGAGTAGGTTAGCGCGGGGATACCCCCCCAGATTTTCAAAGAGATTCAGGTGAGGAAAAAACGGCGCCAAATTTTGCAAGATGCTTTTAATAAGGGAGAAACGAAAGTTACAAAGTACATCGCTTTCACAAAGAGATATACATCTTCCTGTACCGAGGCACTCACGAGCAGACGATGGGTGCTGGGATAGAAATTCATACCGTAAAAATATTCCTATGAAACTACGCTTACCTTATCTTTTACGCAATGCTGTGCTGGCGGCGCTTCTATGCTGCACAATGGCATTTGGCACGGTTACTGTGACTGTGGATGGGCAGAATTCGAGTCTTGAGCAGCTGACGGGAACTCCGAGCGGGTCAGTCAATATTACGGTAGAGGGTGAAGACGTAACTCTGAGTCACCCCGTAACGCTGGATGGCAGCGTTGATCATTACATTACTGTGGAAAAAGGGCACAGTCTGACTATAGCGGGGGGGCTCACGTATGAAGGACAGTGGCACTGGATGGACGAGGAAATGGGATGGGGGACTCACGAAAAGCAGCTCAATTTATCTTGCGATACTATTGTCTTTGCTTCGGGGAATTCCAGACTGATGGGACTTATTGGTAATGGTGGGAGGGGCTCGCTCGTCGTGCAGAAGGGGGCGAAGCTTACGACCGATGCTGGCTTTGGTTCTCTGACGATTGAAGAAGGGGGAGAGTTGATATCAGCGGGATATGGTATCACCTCTTCTGCCCTGAATGGAAATGGAACCCTTCGATTTGCCGAGGATGAGGGCCCTAGAAATGACAGGTACATAGGCGTTTTTGGTGATGGCGTTGAACCTGCAAATTTCGCAGGAAATATCGAGGGAGAAGGTCTCTTGGAAGTCGTGGGAGGGGGCAGAGACGACGTTTCAGAACGCCAACGCTTCACTGATGTTATAGCGCGAGGTACGGATTTGGCATCGGACTATGGTGGTGGTGTATATTTGTCCGGTTCGAAGAACGAGTTTCGGAGCATAACGATAGGAGACGCGTATAATGGTGTCGAATTCGACGAGCATTCTCCCGGGATAGGAGATTTATTCACCATAGGAAGTGATTGCAAAGTGGTATTGGGCAAATCCCTTGCCCAGGCTGCTGATGATCTGTTCAGTAAAGAAAATCCTCAAATTGATGAGCCTGTTGTGCAGAGAGGGCTCAGCTTCCGCATGGAGCATCGGGCGAAATTGGTCATAATGTATGGTAAGAGTGAAACTGGTGCCAAAATTACAGCATCAGGGGCGATCAATCTGTCAACTACTACGTGGGAGGGTCATGACCCAACCAGACTGACTGTTCGGGTCGAATTCGCAGAAAATCCGGGCAAGGATTTTAAACAGCTGCTCATTCAAGCGAATGGTATAGTTCTTTCGTCCATGAAATATGATCTGAAAGAGCAATTTGAGAAAGAGTTTACCCTGTTGGAGCAATATACGAATGAGGATAGCGAGGAGCTGCTCAATAAATGGCTCAGGGAGAATGTGGGTGTTGAAGTAGATGGCTATGAGGATCCCTACTTAATGGTTGAAAAGGAGGGAGGAAGTCTCGTTCAACTCTACGTGGCCGCCGGAGATGTTGCCGATGTCCCGGATGACCCCGAACCTGACAAACCGGGAACAGACACGCCGGGGACGGATACACCTGGAACGGATACGCCGGGAACGTCCAATCCTGATACCATTTTTGCACCCATAGCAACCTCCAGCAACACGCAGGCTGGTGCAGGTATGCTCTACCATGCCATGAACCATTCGACCTCCTCGGAGTTGCAGAATGTGGTAGGTGTCATCGCAGAACTTGCTCAAATCGGGCAGGGAGGACAGCCGGCGGTAGCCATGGCTGCGATGATCGCCGAGCCGGGAACCGCGGAGATGCTCATTAAAGAGACAGCCATTGATCCGGTCGTGGCCAAGAGCGAAGCTCAGCGGCTCATGTCTGCCGTGGTCGGCAGTGCTGTGCCGGCGCTGGGGGCCGCTCAGCGCGATGCTATGCGCGGACAGCTCTCACGCGCTGCTTCGCGGGCAGCACGCCTTGGCCAAGCACCGGCGGCTCATGGCGATTCTGGTCAAGGGATGCGCGTATGGATGGAAGGTATAGGCGGCAGAGCCAAGTTGGATCGATCCGGGGATGAGACCGGGTATGAACACGATTCATGGGGCGCCAGTATAGGCGTGGAGAAAGCTTTCCAGGATGGAGATACCACCGTCGGGCTTTCCCTCGTTGCTTCCTATGGCGACTTGAAGGTTGATGCGGCGGATCATGCCGAGGGAGATCTGGATACATACTATGTGAACCTCTACGCTCACCAACGCAGTGGCAATTTCCACCACAGTTTCGTCGTGTCCGCCGGTTTCTCGGATGCGGAGTTCAACCGCACAATCCGTGGTGGCGTTGCTCCCTATGTACTCGACTACGCCACCAACGGCAGTACGAACGGTACCGGATTCGGCGCCGCCTACGAATTGGCTTATGATATATCGCTCGATGAGCAGAAGAGTAGCCTTCTTCAGCCCATGATAGGTCTTTCGCTTGTGACCACGAAGATGGATGGCTACAATGAAGGCGGAGCCGGTGATGTCGGACTTCATGTAGGAGAACAGGAATCCACGCTGACAACGTTGACCGCGGGGGCTCGTTTCGTATCTCAATGCGGAGAACAGGCATTCAGCCGCGCAGCCGTACTGGAGATGCGGGCCAATGTGGCAGTCGATATGGGCGACCGCCGCAGCAAGGCAGACGTTTCTTTCCTCGGCGACCGCAGCTACGGCGGACGCGTCCGTTCAGCCGAAACAGGAGTTGTGGGAGCACAGCTCGGTGCGAGCGTTAGCGTACCTGTGGACAGCAACACCGTGCTTTACATGAATGGCGAGGCCGACTTACGTTCCGGTTCCAGTTCATGGAACATCGGTGCAGGGGTTAGCGTCGCGTTCTGATAAGGCAAGCCTTCAGAAAGTTTGCATGAGGCATTTTAAAGCGATGTGAACGACGGGAAGTCCTTGTCGAGTTATCTAGAAAATGTGTTTGCCCTAGACTAATCACCAGGGCAAACGCATTTGAGTAAGGTTAGTCAACGGTGGGGCGCGTTATACAATATTTGCTTATGAGAAGCACTGATAATCAATATATAAATGGTGGCAGCAAGGTATTCTTAGAGCATTTAGCGGGCCTTCGAGGATTTGCTATTCTATGCATCCTGTTTTACCATATGTATGGGAGGGGAGTGTGGGCAAGTGGCTATCTTGGAGTTGATATTTTTCTCGTAATTACGGGGTACTTGCTCTTCCGCAAGCGGGTGGATCAAAATAAAGCGACGACCTGGTGGGAAAGTGCAGCGTTCTTGGGGCGGCGCGTCCAACGGATCGTACCATCCATGCTTGTACTCATACTCACGACAATCATAGCAGGCATGATCATGCTATGGTGGAGCGACATGATCCTGCTGAGTAAGCAGGGCTACGCAGCTTGTCTGGCACGGGCTAACTCGATGTTGCAGCGCGAGTTTGCTAATTATTTTGCAGGAGATTCTGCATATATGCCGCTCTTGCACATGTGGTACCTCTCGGTCATCCTGCAGGTCTATCTCCTGTTTGCCTTGTGCGATCAAGCTCTGCAAAGACTACCTAGACGCTTCATTTTTTGTATCTTGATGGCACTTGGATTCGCATCTCTGCTCTACCGTTATGCAGACGCCCTTGTCGAATATGCCGCAGCGCTCGGCTTACCGATTACCGGCCAAGTACGCCCGGTTTCCTACTACCAGCTGACGCCAAGAATATGGGAAGTTTTAGCCGGCGGCCTTATCTGCATTTTGCCGACTAGAACGGGAAACCGTTTACCGCAAGTAGCCGCAGTTGGCGGTTTAGTCTTCATGTGCTTGCCGATACTGACGGGAGGGTTTCCTGCGTTGGAGTTTTCAAAACATTTGCCGGGAACGCTATGTGTGGTTATCGGTGCTGTTTTAACACTGCGCTACGCGCCGGAATGCCGATTCGTCCATGCTCTTTTGCGTGCAAAAATTCTTTTGTGGCTCGGGAAGATATCTTTTTCTCTCTACCTCGTCCACATGCCTGTCATCGTCTTCATGCGATTGTGGGCATTTGGTCAGCCGAGTGTTCTGCAGGAGCTCATGGCATTCCTCATCTCTCTCGTGTTAAGCGTTGTATTTTGGAAGTATGTCGAAAAGCGAAAATTTGCCTGGTGGCTCATACTTGCGCTGTGGATAGCGACGTTCATGCTGTGTCGGGAAGGACGCAAGACCTCAGGCTTTAGAGATTACCTGCCGAGCAGTAGCTGGGAAATCCCGACATATTCCGAGTGGAAAATGAGCAATGACACGGCGTTGGAGAATGGACTGTCCAAGGATGACTTTCCCCTATTCCCCTTCGTCTTTCAACTGATGAACCAAGACGGACGAGTGCCCCATAATTTTCAAGCTCCTCTTATGATTATGGGCGATGGGGAGAGTAAGGCAACTTGCGTTTTAATGGGGGATAGCCATGCCGCTGCATTGTTCGCCGGTATGGATGCCGGCTTTAAGCAGGAAAACATTCACGGAGTTTACTTAGCTTCGTATATGTCATTATTGCTCAGCGTTGGTGGTATAGATTCAATGATTCAGCCGATCGCGTCGAAAACGCCTTACGCATCTTCTTACAGGAATTGCGGGACTGCGGGAAAAAAGTCGTTCTCATTGGTCCTACTCCTGAATTCCCTCAGCAAGCCGCGCTCTTGCACTACGATAAGATATTCGCGCTGCAGGGGAAAGATGCCCAGAGTGCCGAGCAAGTGGCCGCTGTTTGCAGTGCAACAAGATACAATGAACTCAACAAAACGTGTCTGCCTATTCTACGAAAATTGCAAAATGAGGGCTTGTGTACTCTGGTAGAACCCCTGCAAACATTAGGACCCGGCGAAGTGTTCCATACCTTGCAGAAGGGGAAATTATTGATGGTCGATGGTGACCACATGAATCCGGGAGCATCCCTGCCTTTGGTGCGCAAAATGCTTCCCAAAATCAGGAGCGCCCTAGTCAGCCCATAGTTCGCTCAAGAACCATCCCCTTCCTTCGCAATTCTTTTCCAGCTATGCCTATGGCACGGCAACCGCATTTGAGAGAAGTTAATCAGCAGAGAAAAAGCTCTTATTGACTGATATCATCATTTATACGTATCAATAATCGTGACGACCAGCGGTTATCATGATGATGGCTCTAAAGGGATCTCAGCATACATTAATGATCCGAAAAAAATTGCGCAATGCGCACATTATTAATAAATCGTACATCGTGCATCGTAAATGGCAACCGCATTTTCTAATGCGGCTGCCTTGGGGGACCCATTCAGAGTGGATCAAGGCCGGTAAAGTTGATAAAAAAGGAATCGCCACGTGGGGGAGGAGAAGAGAGATCCTTGGTACTGCGCAAGCCAACGCGGGCCGAATAGCCCCGAACTTCATCCGGAGAATCGGGAAGTTGTTTATTGATTTCTGCTGAGCTCGGGAGTATCTCAGAAGATTCTGCAGAAGTGACGATGACCCAGCAGACTGCACCGTCTGCCGCGCGAAAGAGAATATGGGGACGGATGTCGGGGATGTCCTGCCAAGAGATAATTTGGAGATGCTGCTTGCGCAAATGTTCAAGCACGGTGCTGACGCGGATGTTGCACAGCTCCCATTCGCTCATGGGAACGGGTTGCGGAGAATCTTCTTCTGCGGAGGGATCAGAGAGGCGACCTGACTCGGGGATAAGGAGATTCCAATCCATTGAAAACGGGGTCATGCTTCCCATCCACATCGGGAAGAAAAGCGGCTGCATATTAAAGCGCTTGCATTCGTTTAGGAAAAGGTCGCGCTCGGAGGTAATGACAGAGATTTGCAGGTTGGTGAGCTTGTTGCGATGCCCGTGAGCATGCTCCACACGCACTATGAGCACGGCGTAAATGCGGTTGCCTACCCTGAAAATGAGATCGGCAAAGGAGGGATGACGAGGTTCGGCTTTAAGCCATGCGTGCGAACGTTCCCCGAGTTTATCCAAGCAGGTCTGCAAATGTTTGCGGCATACAGAGAAGGCCTCTAAATACAATTTCTGATCGCTTGGCATACAGTAAAGCCCTACTTGATGAGAGAGAGGATGATTTCCGTGACAAGCTTTGGATTGGGCTTGGGATTGGCAGATTTCATGACTTTACCGGTAAGAGCATTCACCAGTTTTGCATTGCCGGAGCGCACCAGCTCCACCATGTCCTGGTTTTCATTGAGCACGGAGCGTACAAGCTCTTCCAGCGCGCCGGAATCTGCCTTTTTGTAGCCGAGTTCAGCGGCAGCCGCAGTGGCGTCTTTCTCAGGGGAGTTCCATATCACATCCAGCACCTCGCGCGCTTGGTTGGTGGATACCGTTCCGTCTTCCACAATGGCGATTATACCGGCGAGAGCAGCGGGAGAAAGGGGGCAATCAGCCGGCTCAATTCCTTTTTCGGTGAGAACGGCACTGAGAATGTTGAGCACCCAGTTGGCTGCTTTACGTGCTGGAGCGCCGGCTTCCACTGTGCGTTCAAAAAAGTTGCACAGGGGAGCGACCCCTACGAGAGTAGTGGCATCGGCCGCAGGCAGTTTGTAATCCCGCATGAGACGCCGACGGCAGGCATCGGGCATCTCGGGCACGCACTGCTGTACACGCTCCACAAGCGGGGCCGTGTGTACGGGAATGAGATCCGGACAGGTGTGGTAGCGGTAGTCGTGCGCATTTTCTTTGGTGCGCATGATGATGCTCTCACCTAAGGTATCATCCCACCTGCGGGTGGACTGCGTTTGAGCGATGCCGGCATCCAGCTCCTCAGTCTGTCGCCGAATCTCGTAGATAAGAGCGCGGCGAGCGGCAGACATCGAGTTGATGTTCTTCATTTCGATTTTCTCGCCCAATTTTTCCTGACCGCGGGGACGCAGAGAAACATTCACGTCGCAGCGCATCTCCCCTTTTTCCATATCGGCGTTAGAAATACCGGCGTACACCATAATTTGCTGCAAGCTTTTGAGGTAGGCATACGCCTCTTCCGGTGAGTGCAGGTCAGGGGCAGAGACGATTTCCATGAGCGGGGTGCCACCCCTGTTGTAGTCCACTAGAGAGAACCCGGCGAAGTGCGTGAGCTTAGCGGCGTCCTCTTCCAGGTGGATGTGGTCGAGCTTGACGCGGCGAACAATGCCATCCTCACTCACGGGGACATCCGTGTTAGCCGGAAAAGCCCATTCGTAGAGAGGAACGGAACCGCCGATGCAGAGGGGCAGATCCAACTGGCTGGTCTGGTAATTCTTCGGCATATCCGGATAGAAGTAATTTTTGCGATCCCATTTGCTGACAGGGGGGATATCGCAGCCGAGCAACTGACCAGTCAGTATTGTGCGCTCGATGGCATACACATTGAGCGTTGGCAGAGCGCCGGGCATACCCAAGCAGGTGGGGCACACGTTTGTGTTGGGCTCATAGCCAAAACCTGCCCGGCACGAGCAGAACATTTTTGTCTGCGTGCGTATTTGGCAGTGAACTTCCAGGCCGATCGTTACCTCGTAATCGCTTGCGGGCATTTTTTCTTATGGTTTGGTGATGATATTACCGTGCAGGGCATCATCCAGATCCATGCGGAAGCTGGAGTCAAACACGTTGTCGAAGCACTCACCGTGCGTGAGACTTAGACTTTCGTACACGCTGTCCAGCGCGTCAGAAAAGGAGTCGAAGGGTTCGCGGTCGTATCCGTCCAGCGCAACGATACGCACGATTTCATTGCGAATTTTCCAGAGAATGGGTTCAAGCTCCTCGCAGACGCGCAGGAAGTCGGGACGGGCGCTTTCCGGTATATTGGTGCGACCAAAACGGTGTGCAGGACGAACCTTATTCATGCGCTCGGCCAGAACGATAATAAATGGTGACACGGCTTCGGCCGATTTGGCATCCTGCACACGGCCAAGCTGATCAAGAAGCTCACCATCTACGGATTCCATGCGGCGCAAGCGGTCAATTTCGCGCTGAGCATCGGCCGGGGAGAGCAGGACGTGGGTAAGTTGAAGTTTTTCGCGCTCTTCGTCGCCAAAGACGCCCAGCTCCATGGCTTTGAGAAATTCGTTGACAAGCGCAGTGGAGCCGTAGCACTGGGATTTACAGAGGCTTTCAAACTCGTAACTGGCTTCCTCATATACTTCAGCGATACGGTAGGTCTGAGCGTTCAGGCTCTCCACATCTTGAGCTTCGCTCCCAAACATGGTTTCACTGAGTTGCCACGATCTCTTGACCAACTGCCCGAATCTGCTAGCAGACTGATCCGCCGTTTCCTTATTCACGACGCCGCAAAGCAGACGCCAGATCTCGTTCGTGACGGATAGCATTTGTTCCGGGACGGCATTTGATTCTTCTGCGGCACGCAACTGCGCTGGCAAGACCATTGCCAGCACCAATACAACCGCACTCCCTAACCGCGCCGTGTGCATATTATTTCCGCGCCATTCTATCACGCGTAGAAGGAAAGTCAAGAATGACACCAAAGCAAATGCATTAGAAAATGCGTTTGCCATTTTTCTAAATCGTACATAGGTAGACTTTGCCTGCCAACGTCGTAAATCGTAAATGGTAGCCCCTGTCTGCCACAGCCTCGTACATAGGCAGCGTTTAGGCGCCATTGCGCGTGCCTTTCTAACCTCGCCCGCGCACGGCTTTCAAATTCCGCGTCGCTTCAGCTCCGCATCCCCGCAGCTCAGCTGCGCATTATTTGCAAATCGTAAATCTTAAATTGTAAATGAATTGCGTGTTGAGATCGCTTTTTTCTTGGGACAGATCTGGGTGTTGCTCTTATTTCTTGTAGAAGCGTACGTAGTCGATGAGGAAGGTGACGGGGTATTCTGCGGGAGCAGGAGACTCCGGCCACGTGCCCGGACCGCCGATAGCCGTGTTCATGATGATGAAGCAGGGAGTGCGCAGCGGGTTGTCGCCATTCGGGTAATCGGCATCGCTGATATTGACGCGGCCGACCTCTTTCTCATCAATAAGGATGCGCATGTACTGCTCGTCCCATTCCAAGACATAGGTATGAAAATCGGTGCTGTAATTGGGGATGGAAGTGGTGCGAACGACTTTGAACTCACGATCGCCCCCTTCGACTCCCCATCGGAAGATGCTGTACACTTTATCGGGTTCTTGGGAAATATGCTCAAGAATGTCTATTTCCCCGTTAGCCGGCCATGCGTATTTGTTGACATGCATGGTCCAAATAGCGGGCCATACGCCGCGGGCTTTTGGGATGCGCGCCCGAAACTCCAATCGCCCGGGGGCAGAGAAAGTGCGTACACCGCGCGTGGTGATAGAGCCACTGGCGAAGGGCTGCGTCTTGAGGTTACGCGGCCACTTATCCGCCTTTGGGTCATACACCTTATTCGGGGTTTTCTTTGCCTGCGAAATGAGGTGAAGCATACCACCGCGCACGCGCACACAGCTCTTGATGTACGCTTGGGAGGAACCACGGTTGCGGACAACACCCTCCTCATAGTTCCACTTGGAGGTGTCAAGTTTGGAGCCGTCGAACTCATCGTGCCACTCGAGTTTCCAGCCGCCGGGAAGTTTCGCCGGAGCCTTCTCAATGGCGGGATCCGCCGCTCGAACCTGCTGCACGCAACCAGCGAAAAGGAGTGCGACCAGCAGGTTTCGTATCGACGGATGGAGGAACGGTAGAGTCACCCAAGTGGAAAATTAACGCGTGTAATTGCCCGGATCCTGAGTAATCGTTACATCATGCGGGTGGCTTTCCTGAAGCCCGCCGGCGGTGATTCGGATAAAGCGCGCGTGGTCGCGCAGCTCTTGCAAATTTTTGGCGCCCACGTAGCCCATGCCGGAGCGCAGACCACCGATGAGCTGGAAAATGACATCCGCAAGCATTCCCTTGTAGGGAACGCGGGCTTCCACTCCCTCCGCCACTAGTTTGCCACTGGAGTTTTGCCCGTAGCGATCGCCGGAACCAGCACGCATGGCTCCCAAGGATCCCATACCGCGATACGTTTTGAAGTTGCGTCCTTGGTAGTGTACCACGGCGCCGGGGCTCTCTTCGCACCCTGCCAGCATACCGCCCAGCATCACCAAATCCGCCCCGGCTGCCAGCGCTTTTACTGCATCGCCCGAGTAGCGAATGCCCCCGTCAGCAATTACCGTAACCCCCGCAGGACGCGCCACCTTGGCAACCTCCTGAATGGCCGTAAATTGAGGCATGCCTACGCCGGAGATAATGCGAGTGGTGCAGATTGAGCCGGGCCCCACACCTACCTTGACGGCATTCGCGCCGGCAGAGATGAGATCGCGCGCGCCATCTTGGGTGACAACATTTCCCGCAACCACGGGTTTGCCCAGTTCTCGCAGCTTCTCCACGACCTGCAGAACGCGAGACGTATGACCGGTGGCGGCGTCGATAAAGAGAGCGTCCGCACCGGCTTCCAGCACAGCCTGCGCGCGTTCCATGAATTCCGGTCCGGGGCCTACGGCCGCCCCACAGCGCAGACGTCCAAATTCATCTTTTGTGGACTCTTGGAACGCTTCGCGCTTGCGGATATCCGTTTCGGTGATCAGGCCGACCAAGTAACCCTTGTCATCTACAAGCGGGAGCTTTTCAATGCGGTTGCGATAAAGAATCTTGCGCGCCTCCTCGGGGGTCGTGTTCGGAGCGCCGGTAATCAAGCGCTCCAGCGGGGTCATCACCTCCTCCACGCACATACCGTCCATGTGATGCCCGTCGTACGCGCGCATGTCTCGTCCGGTGATGATACCTTCCAAAATATTGTCCTCGTTCACCACTGGGAATCCGGAAAAACCATGCTCACTCATGATTTTTCTGACCTCACTGAGTCGCATGTGGCGTGTCACTGTGATGGGCTTTGTAATGACAGCATTTTCGAAACGCTTAACGCGTGCCACCATCGTTGCCTGGTCTTCAACGCGGTTATTCCGGTGAATGACTCCTAGGCCGCCTTCTCGCGCCATGGCAATGGCCATATCGACCTCCGTAACGGTATCCATGGGCGCAGACAGCACCGGCATCCGCAGCGGGAAAGCCTCACAAAGTTGAGAAGAAGGATCTGCCTGACCCGGCAGGATGCTGCTCAGGCATGGCAAGAGCAACACGTCATCAAACGTAAGACCTAATTGAATTTCTGCCATGGCGAAGTGTACCACCCACCTTCCTGTTTTGCAAGCCGATTCCAACCCTGCTAATAAAAAAAAGCAGAAAAAGCTTGCCAAGTAGCCCATTTTCGTGTAGAGTGTGCCCGCCTCTTTCCTCAGAGGTCTCATTTATGGGTAGGTTCCCGAGCGGTCAAAGGGGGCAGACTGTAAATCTGCTAGCGTTTGCTTTCGATGGTTCGAA